>NZ_CM171630.1:5760000-5873621 GCF_057415455.1 Pseudomonas sp. Tun-23181 | reverse complement strand
TCCCGGCACCCTGCTGTGCGGCTGGATGTCGGACCGGATCTTCCGTGGCAACCGCGGGCTGACCGGCATCGTGTTCATGGCGCTGGTCACCGTCGCCACCCTGGTCTACTGGCTCAATCCGCCGGGCAACCCGGGCATCGACATGGCTGCGCTCTTTGCCATTGGCTTCCTGATCTATGGGCCGGTCATGCTGGTGGGGCTGCAAGCGCTGGAGTTGGCACCGAAAAAAGCTGCTGGTACCGCAGCCGGTTTCACTGGGCTGTTCGGCTACCTCGGCGGCTCGGTCGCCGCCAGTGCGGCGATGGGCTACACCGTGGACCACTTTGGTTGGGACGGTGGGTTCGTGATGCTGGTGGCGGCGTGCCTGCTGGCCATTGCCTTTCTGCTACCGACGTTGCGGCATACCCAGGCGAGCAGCCGTACGCGCGAGGCATTGGCCTGAGGGCAACATGATGATCCTGGGGCTGCTTTGCAGCCCATCGCCGGCGGTGCTCACGAGTCTTGAGTCATGTAGAGGACGTTCCTGCAAGCCGCATCCTTTGTGGCCGACGCGCACCCTGTGGGAGCCGGCTTGCCGGCGATGGGGCGCGAAGCGGCCCCAAGTGACAAACCGCCTCACAGCACATGCCGATCACAACACCGGCTTGCGCCCCACGCCGCTGCGGGCCTTGGCCAGCGCTGCCAGGCGTACGGCGACGTTGGCCGCGCCATATCCGGCATACCCGCCCTTGCGCTGGAGGATCTCGAAGAAGAAACGCCCCTCGAATGGCTCGGTGTACACGTGGAACAGCTCGCCACCCTGGGCATCGCGGTCGTACAGCACGTTGTAGTAGGCCAGCTCGCTGAGGAACTCGTCGTCGAAGTCGAAGCGCGCCGCCAGGTCGTCGTAGTAGTTCAGCGGGATCTCCAGCAGCGGCACACCGGCCTCCTTGGCCCTGGCCACTTCGCGGAAGATGTCCTCGCATGCGAAGGCGATATGGTGCACGCCCGAGCCACCGTAGCTGGACAGCGCGTGGGCAATGGCGGTGTTACGGCTCTGCGAGATGTTCAGCGGCAGCCGCAGGCTGGCGCAGGGGCTACGCAAGGCGCGGCTCTTGACCAAACCGTAGGGGTCGGGCAGCACCACCTCGTCGTCGGCGGTGAAACCGAACAGGCTCTTGTAGAACAGCACCCAGCTGTCCAGCGATTCGGCCGGCAGGGCCAGGGCCATGTGGTCGATGCGCCGCAGCCCGCCGGTGGCAGCCGCGGTGGGAGCGAGGTGGAAGTCGCTGTCGTAGATGGTCTGGTCCGTGCCTGCCTGTTGCACCAGGTAGATCAGGCTGCCGTCCGGCGCACGTACCGCGGGGATCTCCCGCTCGTTCGGGCCCACCAGCCCGCGAAACGGCTGGCCACGGTAGGCGATGGCACGCTGCAGGGCCGCTTGCCCATCCTTGACCCGCAACGCTGTGGCGCACAGGGACGGGCCGTGGGCCTCGAAGAAGTTGTGGGCGAAGGAATAGGGCTCGGCGTTGAGCACGATGTTGATATCGCCCTGGCGTAGCAGGCGCACCGCCTTGCTACGATGCTGGCCGGCCACGGCGAAGCCCAGGCGCTCGAGCCAACTGCCCAGGCGCGCGCCGAGCGCCTCGTCGACGGCAAACTCGAGAAACTCCACGCCCTCGTAGGCACTGGCCGCCGGCGTATTGAACAGCACGCCCGGCTCCACGGCCTTCGCCTCCTGTTCAAGCCGCAGGCGGGTCTGCTCCTCCAGGTAGAGCAGCGAGCGCAGGCCATCGGCGGCATTCTGCCGGGGAGGGGCTGCGCGAAAACCGTCGTTGAAGATCTCCAGCGACAGCGGCCCGCGATAACCACTGGCGAGGATCGGCGCGAGAAAGCCCGCCAGGTCCATCTCGCCCTGCCCCGGGAAACAACGGAAATGCCGGCTCCACTCCAGTACGTCCATCGCCAGGATCGGCGCATCGGCCATCTGCACGAAGAAGATCTTGTCGCCGGGAATATCACGGATACCGCCAGGGTCGCCGTTGAGCGACAGGGTGTGGAAGCTGTCGAGGATCACCCCCAGGGCTGGATGGTCAGCCTGGCGCACCAGTTGCCACACCTGCTGCCAGGTATTGACGTGACGCCCCCAGGCCAGGGCTTCGTAGCCGATGCGCAGGCCGCGCTGGCCCGCGCGTTCGGCCAGCAGGCGCAGGTCATCCACCAGCACCTGCTCGTCGCCCAAGGCATCGGCCTGGACGTTGCTGCACACCAGCACCAAGTCGGTGCCCAGCTCCTGCATCAGGTCGAACTTGCGCTCGGCGCGGTCGAGGTTCTTCTGCAAGCGGTCGCGGCGGCAGCCCTCGAAATCGCGAAACGGCTGGAACAGGGTGATGGCGATGCCAAGATCGGCGCACATCTGGCGGATCTCACGGGGGCTGCCGGCGTAGTACAAAAGATCGTTCTCGAAGATCTCGACGCCGTCGAAACCGGCGGCGGCAATGGCTTCGAGCTTTTCCGGCAGGGTACCGCTCAAGGACACGGTGGCGATCGAACGCTGCATGGCTGGAGTTCCTTGTTATTGGAGCGCGGCCTTGGGCCTGCGCGCACGACAATGCCGAAAACCTGGGCAGGCTCCTGGCATGATCGATTATTGGCAGGTAAAGTCACCCCAGCAATTTATTTTGTACGGAACAGTTAGTTTTGTGTTCGATTATCGAACAAAAGCGGGTTGCACGAATTGATTCGGTGCCAAGCCGTGGGCAACCATGATTTCCAGCACAGGCCCACCTCCCCTGCCCCACGTTCGGCGGGCCCTGTGCCGAGAAGCCCAGCGTCACGACATAATAAGTTCAATAAAACGGGTACCGACCTATGCACATTTCCCTCGCCCTGCGCCCCGCCCCTGCTCGTTCGTCCTGTACAGGCGGGCTTGGCCTGCGACCGTTCGCCACCCGGCACTGACCCACTCCTGCAACCGCTCGTGCAGCGACGCTCGCCGGCCCGTAGAACGGCGCCCGACGTCCCCGCCCGGTGACCTACAAGAACAAACGGAGACAACGATGGCCCACTCCAGCTCCCAAGCCAAGAAAGCGACCGCCAGCGGGTGGATAGGCTCGGCACTCGAGTACTACGACTTCTTCATCTATGCCCAGGCCGCGGCGCTGATCTTCCCGCAGATCTTCTTCCCGTCCAGCGACCCGAAAATGGCTATCGTCGCCTCGCTGGCGACCTACGGCGTCGGCTACCTGGCGCGCCCGCTGGGCGCCTTCGTGCTCGGCCACTGGGGCGACACCCGCGGCCGCAAGAACGTGCTGCTGCTGTGCATGTTCCTGATGGGCCTGTCGACCATGGCCGTGGGCCTGCTGCCAACCTACGAGGACATCGGCTTCCTCGCCCCGGCCCTGTTGGTGGTATTGCGCCTGGTCCAGGGCTTCGCCGTGGCCGGCGAGATCTCCGGGGCCAGCTCGATGATCATGGAGCACGCACCGTTCGGGCGCCGTGGCTATTACGCCAGCTACACCCTGCAAGGCGTGCAGGCCGGCCAGGTGATGGCGGCGGCGGTGTTCCTGCCGCTGGCTTACTTCATGCCCAGCGAAGCGTTCAACGACTGGGGCTGGCGTATTCCGTTCCTGCTGAGTGCGCTGGTGCTGGTGGCCGGTTTCATCATCCGCAGGGAAGTCCACGAGACGCCGGCCTTCGTCCAGGAAGAGCAGCAAGACAAAGTGGCCAAGTCGCCGATCAGCGAAGCCTTCCGCCACAGCTGGAAGTGCATGGTGCTGGTGATGTTCATGTCGCTGATGAACGTGATCCCGGTGGTCGCCACCATCTTCGGCGCGGCCTACGCGGTGCAGCCGGCCTACGGCGTGGGCTTCGACAAGAGCGTGTACCTGTGGATCCCGGTGGTGGGCAATATCGTCGCGGTGCTGGTGATCCCCTTCGTCGGCAACCTGTCCGACAGGATCGGCCGTCGCCCGACCATGATCGCCGGCTGCCTGGGCTCGGGCCTGCTGGCGTTCGTCTACCTGTACGCCATCAGCATCCAGAGCGTGCCCCTGGCCTTCGTCACCTCGATCCTCATGTGGGGCATGGTCTACCAGGGCTACAACGCCGTGTTCCCCAGCTTCTATCCGGAGCTGTTCCAGACCCGCTACCGGGTATCGGCCATGGCCATCGCGCAGAACATCGGCACCATGCTCACGGCGATGCTGCCGGCGCTGTTCGCCACCGTCGCCCCGCCCGGTTCAGGCAACATCCCGCTGGTGGTCGGCGGCCTGGCGTTCTTCATCACCTGCCTGTGCGCCCTGGCGGCCTACATCGCGCCGGAGACCCATCGCCTGGCCATGGAAGACCTGGGCAACCCGCAGGCCAAGCCGATGGAGAAGGAAGCCTACGAGGCCAGCCGCAAGAGCAGCTTTCAGGCGATGAGCCACTGAGTTTCCCCGGGGCTGCGCTGCAGCCCATCGCCGGCAAGCCGGCTCCCTGGTTGGCGCCGCTCTCAGGCATGGCGCGGTCTGTGTGGGAGCGGGCTGGCCCGCGAAGGGGCGCGCAGCGGCCCCAGGCGCTGTCAAGCAGCGACGACAGCCTGCAACCGCTCCCACAACCGCTGCACATGCTCACGCTCGGTGGGCAGCGCCCCCACCGATACCCGTACCATCCAGCGCCCCTCCAGGGTCGCCGGGGTCACGTAGGCCTGCCCGGAGCCATTGAGCCTGTCGGCCCAGGCACGGGTGTGGGCATCCAGCGCCTCGCCGTCCAGCCCTGCCGTGCGATGGCGGATGCACAGGGTCTGCAACTGCACCGGTGCCAGCAACTCCCACTGCGGTGCCGCCTCGACCTGCTCGGCCAGCCAACGGGCGTTGTCCAGGTCGCGGCGCAGGCGCTGTTGCAGGGCCTCGACACCTTCGCTGCGCAGCATGAACCACAGCTTCAGGGCACGGAAGCGGCGGCCCAGGGGGATGCCCCAGTCACGCAGGTTCTTGACCTCGCCATCGACCGCCGATTGCAGGTAGCTGGGGTTGGTGCTCATCACCCGGATCAGGTGCTGGGGATCGCGTACGTAGTAGATCGAGCAGTCGAACGCCACGCCCAGCCACTTGTGGGCATTGACCACCACCGAGTCGGCCTGCTCGATGCCGTCCCACATCCAGCGGCACTCGGGGAGGATCATCGCCGAGCCGGCCATGGCCGAGTCGACGTGCAGCCATAACCCGTGGGCCTGGGTGATGGCACCGATCGGGCCCAGCGGGTCGAGGGCCGTGGTGGTGGTGGTGCCGGTGGTGGCGACCACCGCGCAGGGTTGGTTGCCGGCGGCCAGGTCCTGTTCGATGGCGGCCTGCAACGCCTCGGGGCGCATGGCGAAGCGCTCGTCGGTGGGGATCAGGCGGATGTTGTCGCGGCCGAAGCCCGCCAGCAATGCGGCCTTGTCCACCGAGCTGTGGGCATGGGCGCTGACATAGACGACCAGCGGCTTGGCCTGGCCTTGCAGGCCGCCACGGACCAGGGCGTAGTCGCTGGCGCGCTCGCGGGCGCAGATCAGCGCCACCAGCGTGCTGGTCGAGGCCGTGTCCTGGATCACGCCGCTCCACTGCGCCGACAGGCCGAGCAACTGGCGCAGCCAGTCGAGGGTGGTTTCCTCCAGCTCGCTCAGGGCCGGGCTGGACTGCCAGGACAGGCCCAACACGCCAAGCCCGGTGCTGAGGAAATCGCCCAGCACCGACGACAGGGTGCCGTTGGATGGGAAATAGCCATAGAAATCCGGATGCTGCCAGTGGGACAGGCCCGGCATCAGCAGCGTGTCCACGTCGGCGAGGATCGTCTCGAACGGCTCGCCCTGCTGCGGCGCACCGGCCGGCAAGGCGGCCTTGAGGTAACCGGGCTCGACCTGGGCCATCACCGGACGCTCGGCGACGCCCTGGCGGTAGTCGGCGATCAGGTCGATCAGTTGGTGGCCATATTGGCGGAATTGTTCCGGGGTCACGGGCGGTCTCCTTGGCGAGCGGTCGGGGGGATGGCGGTGGTCGTTCGGGACGGTGGGTTGGGACTTGCCGGCGATGGGCTGCAAAGCGGCCCCACTACTCTCGAACAACCCGCGCCACCTGGCCAGTCTAGGGACCGATCCGTCGCCGAAGAACCCCGCTTCGCGCATAGCTGCTATGGCGAAGGCGCATGCCCGCCCTGCACACCGAACTGCGACTGGCGCCACAGCTCGAATACCCGGTTGCGCAGCCAGCGGTGCTCGGCCGACGCCTGCAGGCGCTGGTGCCAGACCACCCAGTAGCGCTGGGTATGCTCGATGAAGCACAGCGGCCGCCAGGCCAGCCGGTGCAGGCGGCAAAGCTGGCGGGCGATGTGCTCGGGCACAGTGGCCAGGGCCTGGCCGTTACCCAGTACCTGCACGGTGGCGGAGAAGAACGGCACTTCCAGGCCGATCCGCCGCTGCAGGCCCTGGGCGCGCAGGTGGCGGTCGATGAAGCTGTCCTTGTCGCCGCCGCCAGAGATGCGCACGTGCTTGAAGGCCAGGTAGTCGTCCTGGCTCAAGCCGTCACGGGCGGTCAGCGGATGGTCGTGGCGCATCAGGCACACGGCCCGGTCCTCGCCGAGCAAGCGACCGTGCAGGTTGGGTGGCGACTCGTCGAACAGCGTGGTGGCCAGGTCGATCTCGCCGCTGGCCAGCAGGGCATACTGGCCGGCCTGCCAGGTGCGGTACTCCAGGGACACGCCCGGCGCCTCGCGTTCCAGCGCTGCCACCAGCAGCGGCAGCATGTGCTCGGCCACATAGTCCGAGGCGGCCAGGCAGAAGCGCCGCTCGCAACGCGCCGGGTCGAAGGCTGCCGGCTGGCGCAGGGCCTGTAGCTCCTCCAAGACCTGGCGCAGGGGCTCGACCAAGGCTTCGGCATGCTCGCTGAGCACATAGCCGCGCCCCTGGCGCACCAGCAACGGGTCGTCGAAGGCCTCGCGCAGGTGAGCCAGTTGGCGGCTCAGGGCTGACTGGCTACAGCCCAGGCGCTCGGCGGCGTGGCTGAGGTTCTTCAACTGCAGGAGGCAGTCGAGGGTGCGCAGGTGGGCGAGGCTGAGGGAGGCGAAGGTCGGGTTCATCGGTCGGCTCCAGGGCCCTGGCGAGGGCTACGCCCTCGATCGCGGGCAAGCCCGCTCCCACAGGGACCGCGCTGGCCACACAGGATGCGGTTCGCAGAGCCATGTGGGACCAACTGTCCGCTCCCACAGGGCCGAGTCGACCACAAATGATGCGGTTGGCAGGGCCCCTGTGGGAGCGGGCTTGCCCGCGAATGGGGCGCAAGGCGCCCCCAATGGCACAGATCAGTCAGTCAGGCCGACATAGACGTTCTGCACGTCATCGTGGTTGTCGATCGCTTCGAGGAACGCCTCGACCTCGGCCAGGGCCTCGGCACTCAGGCTGGCGGCGCTCACCGGGTTCTTCGGGGTATAGCCGATCTTCGCCGAGGTGACGGTGAAGCCATGCTCCGGCAGGGCCTTCTGCACCGCATCCAGGTCGGTGGTATCGGTGATGAACAGGGTCGAGCCCTCTTCCTCGCCTTCCTCGAAGTCCTGGGCGCCGGCTTCGATGGCCGCCAGCTCAGGGTCGGCGTCGCCGTTCGGGGTGGCCTCGATCAGGCCGACGTGGTTGAAGTCCCAGGCCACGGCGCTGCCCAATTGGCCCTTGCGAAACAGCACACGGATCTCGGCGACGGTGCGGTTGACGTTGTCGGTCAGGCACTCGACGATCAGCGGCACCTGGTGCGGGGCGTAGCCTTCGTAGGTGACCGCGTTGTACTGCACCGACTCGCCATCCAGGCCGGCGCCCTTCTTGATCGCGCGCTCCAGGGTCTCGCGGGTCATCGAGGCTTTCTTGGCTTGCTCGATCGCCAGGCGCAGGCGCGGGTTCATGTCCGGATCGGCGCCGGACTTGGCGGCGATCTGAATTTCCTTGGCCAGCTTGCCCATGATCTTGCCCTTGGCATTGGCTGCGGCTTCTTTATGTTTGGCTTTCCACTGTGCGCCCATGTCGACTCTCTTTGTTCCAGCGGCCGGTTCAGGAAGCGACCGGCCAAAAGTGGGAGCAGTTTATACGCCCTCGCCCACCTGATCGACAAGAAATCTCATGCAGCACGGCCGCTGGAAATGGCCTTGCACCCGCGCAAGGGCCGCCGCGCGGCCCTCCCGGCCATCAGGCCTTGTCGGCCTTGCCCGCCGCCGCGGCGAAACGTGCCAGGCGCACATCCAGGCGGCGCGGGCGCACGCCGCGGTCCTCGGCGCGCTCCTTGCGGCGGATGGCGTTGCGCACCATCAGCGAGCCCAGGTAGCGGATCGGCTCCGGCGGGAATTGCCCCAGCGGGCCCTTGACCAGCGGCGAGCGGGTCCAGGGGTTGTCCAGGCCCAGCACCAGCGACGAGAGGATCTGCCCACCCATGTGGCAGGGCCCGACACCACTGCCCGAGTAGCCGAAGCCATAGAACACGTTGCCCTGCCCATCCAGCCGGCCAAAGAACGGCAAGCCGGTCACCGAGCGGTCCGAGGGGCCGTTCCAGCTGGCCGCCAGCGGCACCTGCGCCAGGGTCGGGAAAAACTCGCCGAGGCTTTCGCGCAACAGTGGCTGGTACGGCGACGGCTGGTCGAACACCGGCAGCATACGCCCACCATAGGCGAAGGTATTGCCGCCCTTGCCGAGCATCAGCCGACCGTCGCTGGTGTTGTGGTAGTAATGCACGAAGATGCGCGAATCGAGGACGCTGATGCCGCTGTCCAGGCCGATCTCGCGCAGCAGTTCCGGGCAGGGCTCGGTGATCACCATGTCGCTGGAAACGATCGCCACGCTGCGCTCGAACTGGGGAAAGGCCCGCGCCATCCAGGCATTGAGGCCGAGCACCACCCGGTCGGCACGGACGGTCCCGCCCCGGGTGCGCACCTGCACCGGCGCCCCATGCTCCAGGCCCGTCATCGCCGTGCCCTCGTGGATGCGCACGCCCCGCTGCAAGGCCACCCGGCGCAGGCCGCGCACCAGACGCCCCGGCTGCACGGTGGCGGCGGCCGGCGAGTACCAGCCTTCCAGGTGGCGGACGGAGCCGGCCAGGCGCTGCACCTGCTCCAGCGCCAGGCGCTGGAACGAATTGATGCCCCTCTGCTCCAGCGCGGCGATCACCGCATCGGTGCCACCGACCTGGGCGGCGTTGGTGGCGGTGTACAGGGTGCCGTCCATGCGGTAGTCGCAGTGGATGCCGTTGGCCGCGCAGAACTCGCCGATGGCGCCGATGCTGCGCTCCGACTCGCGCACCAGGCGCACGGCCTCCGCCATGCCGAACAAGCGCTCGAGGGTGAAGTACTTGGCCGACCATGACAGCGCGCAACCGCCGTTGCGCCCGCTGGCGCCGGCACCGCAGATGTCCGCCTCGATCAACAGCACATCCAGCGCCGGCGCCTGCTCCTTGAGCATCAGCGCGGTCCACAGCCCGGTGTAGCCGCCGCCGACGATGCACACGTCGCAGCGCACGTCGGCATCCAGCGGCGGGCATACCGCCTCGTCTTCCTGGTCCAGGGCCTGTTGCAGCCAAAAGGGTCTCATCTGCTCACTTTCCTTTAGGTACGGGCCGGCTTGATCGCCATGCCGGTATTGGGTGCCACGTCGTTGGCCTGCACGGCGCTGGCCGGGCGGCTGTTCCAGTGCGGCAGCAGGACCAGGGCGGAGAACAGCGCGGTGCCGGAGAAAATGATGAACACCGTGACGCTGTCGAAATACCCCGGCAGCAGGCCACCGAGCACCGCTCCCACCGAGCCGCAACCATTGACGAAGCCCGCCGCGGTGGCACCGGCCTTGGCCGTGCCGAAGTCGATCGCCGCAGCGCCGCTGATCATCGAGTCCGGGCCGTACAGGGTCAGGCCCATGACGAACAGCAAGGCCACCACCAGGATCACGCTGCCGCTGTGCATCGCCGCCATGAACGCCGCCAGGGTGGCGGTCAGCAGCACCAGGCTGATCACGCAGGCGGGCATGCGCCGGGCGCCGAACAGCTTGTCCGAGGCCAGGCCGATGATGATCGGCCCGAGCAGCCCGGCCAGCTCGAAGGCGGTGGGAATGATGGCCGCGCCGACCTTGCCCACCGAGGGCATTTGTTCGAAGACGATCACCGGGCCCCAGAGCAGGATGGCGTAGCGCGCAGGCTTGAGCATGAAATAGGCCAGGCCCAGGGTCAGCACCGTGCGGTTGCTGAGGATCTCCCGCAGCGGCGCCCAGACACTGCACAGGTTCGTTGCCGGCGCCATGCTCTGCGGCTCCGGCTCCACCGCCGGCAGGCCGACATCCTCGGGCTTGTTGCGCTGCAGGATGAAGAACAGCACCGCCACCCCGGCCACCACCGCAGCACTGGAGAAGAATGCCGCGTGCCAGCTACCCACCAGGGTGTAGGCCCACCAGCCGGCGAAGGGCGAGGCCACCAGGCCGCCGAAGGCGTAGCACGAGCTCCACAGGCCCAGCACCCGGCCACGCTGGACGGCCGGGAAGAAACTGCCGATGTTCTTGCACAACCCCGCCCAGCCGGTGGACTGCGCCAGCCCCTGGACCAGCATGCACGTGGCGAAGATCGGGAAGGTCGCATAGCTGCCCATCACCACGGCCGCCGCCGCCGAGATCAGCAGCCCGCCGAGCACCACCACGCGCGGGCCGAAGCGGTCGGCGAGCATCCCCCAGGTGAACTGGCCCACCGCGTAGGCGGCCAGGTAGATGGCGTCGAGGTTGGCCATGGCGGCCTTGTCGAGCATGAAATCGGGGTCTTCACCAATGCCCAGCTTGGCGACGGAAAACGCCTTGCGGGTGAAGTAGAAGGCAGCATACGCCAGCCAGGTGATCGCGAAGATCTGGATGCGCCAACGCTTGATGGCGGCTAGGGATTGATTCATTTGACTCTGACCTCTTGCTCAAGTGTGCCGGCAGAATGTGAAGAAACGCCTGTCTTGTTGTTGTGTTGCGCACTGCATGACGGAGGGCCGTCATCTGGTCAGATGGCACCGCGGGTCTGGCGTGACCGGGGCGGCGCCATGGCCGCTGGCAGCCTGTAAAGGGCCACCGGGCTGGTCGTTATGGAACCAGTTGATGACTGATAAATAAAATCGATTTATCGTATTTCACACATAAGCCCAACTTGTTACCGGAGCGCTCATGTCGGTCTCACACGCTCAACTCAAGGCGTTTCACGCCGTCGCCGAACACGGCAGCTTCACCCGCGCCGCCGATAAACTGTTTCTCACCCAACCAGCGGTTTCCGACCAGGTACGCAAGCTCGAGGAGCGCTTCGGCGTGCTGCTGTTCCACCGCAACAAACGCTCGGTACGGCTGACCGACCTGGGCGAGCGCCTGCTGGGCATCACCCAGCGCCTGTTCGCCTGCGAAACCGAGGCTGTCGAACTGCTGCAGGACTCCCGTGCCCTGCACACCGGCAGCCTGGTGCTGGCGGTGGACGCGCCGGTGCACGTGCTGCCGCAGATCGCCCGTTTCTGCCAGCGCTACCCTGGCATCCAGGTGAAGATCGAGACCGGCAACACCGACGAGTCCCTGGCCCGGCTGTTCAGCTACCAGGCCGACCTGGCCCTGCTCGGCCGTGATGTCGACGATGAGCGGCTCTACTGCGTGCCCATGCGTCGCGACCCGATGGTGGCCTTCGTGTCCCATGACCATCCTTGGGCCAGCCGTGGCTCGATCAGCCTGGCCGACCTGGACGACACGCCGCTGGTGCTGCGCGAACCCGGCTCGGTGACGCGCCAGACCCTCGAGGAAGAGATGCAACGTGCGGGCCTGCGTATCCGTCCGGCGATCCAGGTCGAAGGCCGCGAGGCGGCGCGTGAGGCGGTGGTGGTGGGGATCGGCGTGGGGGTGGTGTCGGCGGCGGAGTTCGGCGCCGATGCGCGCGTCTGTGCATTGCCGATCGTCGATTGCCAGCGGCATTTGACCGAGACGCTGGTGTGCCTGAGCGAGCAGCGCACACGGCGGGTGGTGGCGACGTTCCTGCAGATGGTGCAGGAAGGGCTTTGAGAACACACAGGCCAGGTATTGGCTGGAAGTTACCCGCACAGTGGTGGAGGCAGGCGCAACAACCAACCAAGCCATACCCACCCGCCTATGCTCAGATGACTGCCCCCTGCGAAGGTCCGCCATGTTCTACCGCCTGGCCGCCGACGCCCTGGTCCTGCTGCACCTGGCCTTCATCCTGCTGGTGCTGTTCGGCGGCCTGTGGGTGCTCCGGTGGCGCCCCGCCCTGCTCATCCACCTGCCCGCCCTGGCCTGGGGCCTGGCGGTGGAGTGCCTGCACCTGGAATGCCCACTGACCGACTGGGAGAACCATATGCGCGCTGCCGCTGGCGTGGCCGGCTACCAGGGCGGCTTCATCGAGCACTACATCTGGCCGCTGATCTACCCGCCCGGGCTGACGCCACAGGTCCAGGTGCTGCTGGGCCTGTTCGTGTTGCTGCTCAACCTCGGCGTGTATGGCTACGTGCTCTGGCGCTGGCGGCGTACTAGCGCGTAGCGACCACGAACAAACGCGGAAACGCCAGCAGCACCTTGCCGTCGCTGGCCGGCGGATAGTCATGCTGCATCGCCTGCAGGTACAGCTGCAGAAAGTCCGCCTGCTCCCGCTCGTCCAGGCGCGCCAGGTACGGGCGCAGCGCCGAGCCCTTGAACCACTCCACCACCGCCTCGGCGCCACCGGCCAGGGGGTGGTGATAGGTGGTGCGCCATACATCCACGCGGGTGCACAGCGGGCTGAGCAGGTCGTAGTAGAACGCCGCGTTGTGCCGGGGCGGCAACGAGAAGTCGGCGAACCTGGCCGCCCAGGGCCCCTGGCTGGCGATTTCGCGCAACTGCCGGTGGGCGGGCTCGTCGAGGTTGTCCGGGGTCTGCACCGCCAGGCTGCCACCCTCGCTCAACTGGCGGACCAGGTGCGGATAGAGGGCGCCGTGGTCTGCGACCCATTGCAGCGAGGCGTTGGCCAGGATCAGGTCCTGGGGCTCGGCGGCCGACCAACCGGCAATCTCGGCGATCTCGCAGCGCACCTGGGGCACGCACAGGCGCCGCCGCTGGCGAGCCTTGTCGATCATGTCCGGGTCGCTGTCCAGAGCGACGACCAGGGCATCGGGATGGTGCTGGCGCAGCACTTCGGTGGAATTGCCCGGGCCGCAGCCCAGGTCCGTGGCATGGCGCACCGGCCGCGGCGGTACCGCCGCCAGCAGGTCGCGCACCGCGCGGGTACGTTCGTCTTCGAAAAGTGAATACTGGGTGGCGGACCAAGCCATGGCGGGTTCCTTCGGCAGGCTGAATGTCTGGAGGCCAGTGTGGGGGGGGGGGGGGGGGGGGGGGGGGGGGGGGGGGGGGGGGGGGATGCCTGTACTCGCAATCGAGCACAGGCATCCGCCACACTGGCCTCCAGCATAAGCCATCTGCAGCCGCATGGCCGGCCCAGCGAGGGCTCGGTCATGCGGGAAGGCAACCTCAGTGCTGCCGGGAGGTGCGCAGTTGGTGGACCACGCCCATCGCCACCACGATGGCTGCGGCGATGCCGGTGGAGATCACCAGGATCTGGTAGTCAGGCATGAACGCCATGACCACCAGGCAGACGATGATGAAGGCGATCACCAGGTAGGTCAGCCAGGGGAACAGCCACATCTTCAGGCGCACTTCCTTGCCTTCGGCCACCAGCTTGCGACGCATGCGCAGCTGCGAGAAAGCGATCACCAGGTACACCAGCAGGGCGATCATGCCGGTGGTGTTCATCAGGGTCTCCAGCACGTCCTTCGGGCGCAGGGTCTCACTGAAGTTGATCAGGGCGCAGAAGATGGCCACGGCGCACGACCCCATGATCGCGTACACCGGCACGCCGGTACCGGCACGTGTGATCTTGAAGAACGACGGCGCGTCGCCACGCTGGGACAGCGAGAACAGCATGCGCGAGGCGGTGTAGTGGCCGGAGATCAGGCAACTGCTCACCGAGGTCAGCACCACGAAGTTCATCAGCAGCTCGGCATACGGCACGCCCAGCAGCTCCAGGGTGCGGCGGTAGGCGCCATAGCCGGACTCGCCCAGGTGCGGGTCGTTCCACGGCACCAGGCAGACGATCAGGAAGATCGAGCCCACGTAGAACAGGCACACACGCCATACCACGGAGTTGGTGGCCTTGACGATCTGGGTGGACGGGTCCTTGGATTCGGACGCGGCGATGGTGACGATCTCGGCGCCGAGGAAGGCGAACATCACCCCGAGCAGCGCACCGATCACCGTGGTGAGGCCGTTGGGCATGAAGCCTTCGCTGGTCAAGTGGCTGATGCCACGCACCTCGCCGAACTGCCAGATGTTGAACACGGCCGCGGTGCAGACGATCAGGAAGCAGACGATGGCCACCACCTTGATCAAGGCGAACCAGAACTCGAACTCACCGTAGTGCTTGACGTTGAAGAAGTTGACCGTGATCAGCACACAGGTGGTGGCCAGCACGAACACGTTGACGCTGATACCAGGGAACCAGCCATGCAGGATCTTGCCCGCCACGTAGGCTTCCCAGGCCATGAGGATGACCCAGTACCACCAGTACAGCCAACCGATGGTGAAACCGGCCCAGCGGCCGATGGCGCGGTCGGCGTAGGTGGAGAACGAGCCGGTGTCCGGCGAGGAGGTCGCCATCTCGCCGAGCATGCGCATGATCAACACCACCAGGATGCCGCCGGCGAGATAGGCGAGGACCGCGGCGGGGCCTGCGCTGTGGATCACGCTGCCGGAACCGACGAACAAGGCGCCGCCGATGACCCCAGCGATCGACATCATCGTCAGGTGGCGCGACTTGAGCGAAGCACTGAGTTTGCTCTCGTGCTCCCCTTTCGCGGCCGTGGTGGATAGGGATGTTGCGTCCATCAGTTGTGTACCCCGTGCTTCTTTTTATCCAAGGAAAAACTGTGAAACCCCGATGGCTATCGGTCTCACCTGTACATCAGCGCCGGCGGCCGGCGTGCTGAACCCGACTGCTCGAATTCAACCTGCCGGCCACCCGTACGGGCAGGAGGTGTGCGAAAACACACGCAGGCCTTCCATGGCGGCCTGCTGACGTGCCCGGGGGTTGCCTCCCGGGTGAACTGAAATGCTTTGTCTGGCGATATCTGACACCTAATGTAAAAATGTCGGACACAGAGAGCCATGCACAGTGGCATGAAATCCGCACTGCACTGTACAGGCCGCCAATGCAATACACCCGCGACACCCTGCAGGCGCTTGGCGTTACGCACACCTGAAGGCACCCGAATGCTCGAACTACATCCAGACTCCCCTACCCCGCTGGTCAACCAGATCATCGACGGGCTGCGCGAGCTGATCGACAACCAGACCCTCAAGCCCGGCGCCAAGGTCCCCTCGATCCGCGCCTTCGCCGCGACGTACTCGGTGAGCACCTTCACCGTGGTCGAGGCCTACGACCGCCTGGTGGCCCAGGGGCTGCTGGTCAGCCGGGGCAATGCGGGGTTCTTCGTCAATCGCGCGGTGGGCGAGCTGCTGGACAACCACAACCAGGACGCCGACACCACCCGGCCAACGTTCAACGCCGAGTGGTACCTGCAGCAGATCTTCGAGATCCGCCAGTTACCGTTCAAACCTGGCTGTGGCTGGCTGCCCAACGACTGGATGTACGAGGACGGCCTGCGCCGTGGCCTGCGCCAGGTGGCTGGCAGCCCGCTGGAACTCTCCGGCTACGGCGACCCCATGGGCCTGCCGGAGCTGCGCGCGCTGACCGCGCAGAACCTGCAGCAGGAACTGTCGATCGTCGCCAACCCGGCGCAACTGATGCTCACCCACGGTGCCAGCCAGGCGCTGGACCTGGCCGTGCGCACCCTGGTGCGCCCCGGCGATGTGGTGCTGGTGGACGACCCTGGCTACCCCAACCTGATGAGCATCCTGCGCACCCAGGGCGCCACCCTGGTCGGCGTGCCACGCACCCCGGCCGGCTACGACCTGGATCACCTGGAGCGCCTGCTGGCCCACCAGCGTCCGACAGCCTTCTTCACCCAACCGCACCTGCACAGCCCGACCTGCTCGCGCACACCGCTGGCGCAGCTGCACCGCCTGCTGCAACTGGCCTCCCGGCATGGCTTTCGTCTGGTGGAGAACAACCTGTACGCCGACATGGTGGCCGAGCCCCAGCCATGCCTGGCCAGCCTCGACCACCTGCAGCAGGTGGTGTACGTGGGCAGCTACTCCAAGAGCATCTCGCCCAACGTGCGGGTCGGCTACCTGGTGGCCAACTCCGAGCTGATGCAGCAGTTACTGCACCTGAAGATGCGCTCGGGCCTGACCACCTCGCAGGTGATGGAGCGGGTGGTGTACGCGGCGATCATCGATGGCCGCTGGCGCAAGCACCTCAAGCGCCTGCGCCAGCGCCTGGCCGAGGCGCACCAGGAGGTGGGCCGGCACCTGCATCGGCTGGGCTTCGAGTTGTTCACCGAGTCGGACGAAGGGATGTACATCTGGACCCGGCACCCCGCGATCCCCGACAGCGCCGCGCTGCTCGACGATGCACTGGAGCAAGGGATCATGCTCGGGCCCGGGCAGTTGTTCATGGTCGATGCCCAGGCGACTGGGTGGATGCGCTTCAATGTGGCGTTCAGTACCGATCCGGCGATGTGGGAGTTGCTCGAGAAGGTGCTGGTCAAGCATGTACGTAGGGGTGGCCTGTAGGGGTAGTGCTGCAGGGGCTTGCGGAAGATAGCGTTTTGTCATTTGGGGGGCGCTTGCCCGACCGGTCGAGGGTGTCAGAAATTTTGTGTTCGGGCATAACATGAGTAAGAGGTGCATGTATGCCAACCAAAAAGAAACCCTTGCGTGACCTGCCCAAAATCCCCAAAGAGCTGCTGGAGCAGTTCGGTGAGGGCCTGATGACCGCAGAAGCTATCGAGGATGCCTCTGCGGCGTTTAAGAAGGCCCTGATCGAACGCGCGCTGCATGCCGAGCTTGACCACCACTTGGGCTATCGACCGGGCGCGCAGCGCCCAGAGGATGAAAGCAACCAGCGTAACGGCAAGAGTGGCAAGACGGTTTTAACGGGGGATGGCCCGCTGCGGCTGGAAATTCCTCGCGATCGAGACGGCAGTTTTGCGCCCATTCTGATCCCCAAGCACGAGCGGCGGTACACCGGTTTCGATGACAAGATCATCGCCATGTACGCCCGTGGAATGACGGTCAGAGAGATCCGAGCCTTTTTGTCCGAGCAGTATGGAACAGAGGTTTCACCCGACTTCATCAGCTCTGTGACAGACGAGGTCATGGAAGAGATTGGCGCGTGGCAACAGCGGCCACTGGAGCCGATGTACCCGGTCATTTTCTTCGATGCGCTGCGGGTGAAGATCCGCGAAGAGGGCCTGGTGCGCAACAAGGCCATTTACCTGGCCCTGGGCGTTCTCCCCGATGGGACGCGGGATATCCTGGGCATCTGGATCGAGAACACCGAGGGTGCGAAGTTTTGGATGAAGGTCTTTAACGATCTCAAGACGCGCGGTGTCGAAGATGTGCTGATTGCCGTGACCGATGGCCTCAAAGGTATGCCCGAGGCTCTTAGTGCCGTGTTTCCAGAGACGACGTTGCAAACGTGCATCGTGCACCTGATCCGCAACAGCCTCGACTTCGCGGCCTGGGACAAGCGGCGGGCTCTGGCCAAGGAGCTGAAGCCGATTTACCAAGCCATCAATGCTGAAGCGGCTGAGCAAGCACTCGATGAGTTTGAGAACGGGCCGTGGGGCGAGAAATATCCAACGGTGGTGGCTGCCTGGAGACGCGCCTGGGATCGAGTGATTCCATTTTTCGTCTTCCCACCGGCCATCAGAAAGGTGATTTACACCACCAACGCCATCGAGAGCATCAACGCCCAGCTACGCAAGGTCATCAAGACTCGCGGGCATTTCCCAAATGATGACGCAGCGACCAAACTGATTTGGCTGGGATTGCGCAACATAACAGCCAATTGGGGAAAACCGGCCCATGATTGGAAAAGCGCGATGAATCAATTTGCGATTCTGTACGGAGACCGGTTCATCAGGCCGACCTGGTGAGAATCAGGGCCTGCCTGACGGCAGGCCGTTACCGACCGGTCCGGCGCCCCGCCAAGGCCTCCCACAAGGCCCTGCAAACCACATCATTCGTGACCGACTCGACACCCTGTGGGAGCGGGCTTGCCCGCGAAAAGGCCAGCAGCGACAACGCAACTGCCGGCCCTTGCCCGCTTAACGCCAATCCCCCTTGTCCGCAAAGAACGCCTGCGCATTCGCCTCCAGGCTCTCCAGGTGATACCCCCCTTCCTGCACGATCAGACACGGCAAACGCAACGCCCGAATCTGCTCACCCAACGCCGCAAACCCTTCGGTCGTCACCGCCACCTTGCTCTGTGGGTCCAGCTCGTAGATATCGAAGCCCAGCGACAGCACCAGCACCTCGGCACCGAAGTCCTTCACCGCATCCAGCGCGATCTCCAGTTGCCCCATGAAGTCGGCTTCACTGGCCCCGTGCGCCATCGGCAGGTTGAGGTTGTACCCCTCCCCCGCACCACTGCCACGCTCATCCTCGAACCCAGCGACACCCGGGTAGAAGTTGGTCGGGTCGCCATGGGTCGACACATACAGCACGTCATTGCGCTCGTAGAAAATCTCCTGGATACCCTGGCCGTGGTGCATGTCGGTATCGAGGATCGCCACGCGGCCGTAGCGGCTGCGCAGGGCCTGGGCGGCGACGGCGGCGTTGTTGATGTAGCAGAAGCCACCGGCGGCATCGAAACGCGCATGGTGCCCTGGCGGGCGGCATAGGGCATAGGCCGCGGGCTCGCCATCGAGGATGGCTTTGGCGCCCGCCACCGCGCTCTGCGCCGACCAGTACGCCGAACGCCAGGTCTGCTCGCCCACCGGGCAACTGCCGTCGGCCAGGTAGCGCCCGGCCTGGGCGAGGATGCCGCGCAGAGCGTTGGGCTCGCGCACGAAGATGTTCGACATGACCTCGTCGCCCCAGTCCTCGGGCACCTCCTTCCAGCGTGCATGGGCCTCTTCGAGGAAGGCCAGGTAGGCCTCGCCATGCACTGCCTTGAGCGGGCCGAGGCCGGCATCGTCGGGCTGGCGGATGTCGAAGCCCAGGTCCTTGGCCGCCTGCAGCAGGCGCAGGGCGCGCTCGGGGACTTCCTGGGGCGTGCGCATGGCGCCTCGGGAGTAGTAGCTGCGTGGATAGTGCAACAGCTGTTCGGGGTGGAAGTAGCAACGCATCAGACGTCTCCTTGTTCTACACGACCGGCACGGGCCAGCACGGCGTTGAGCAGTACATCCGCGCCCTGGCGGGCGTCTTCGGGCAGCACGTCCTCAGCTTCGTTGTGGCTCAGGCCACCGACGCAGGGGATGAACACCATCGCCGTCGGGCAGTAGCGCGCCAGCAGGATGGCATCGTGGCCGGCGCCGCTGACGATCGGCTGCTGCGCATAGCCCAGGCCATCCACCGCTTGTTGCACCGCCGCCACGCATGCAGGATCGAACGGCGTGGCCGGGCTGACCCAGTGGCGCTCGATACGCACCTGCAAGCCGCGTGTCTCGGCGATGGCCTGCAGGTGCCGGCCCAGGTCGCGCTCCATGGCCTCGATGGCCTCGTCACGGTGATGGCGCAGGTCGACGGTGAAGCGCACCACCCCCGGGATGGTGTTGCGCGAGGACTTGGCGATGGACAGCTCGCCCACGGTGGTCAGGCCCTCGGGGGCGAAGTCGGCGGCCAACTGCTCCACCGTCTGGATCATCCGCGCGGCGCCGTAGAGGGCGTCCTTGCGCAGCTTCATCGGCGTGGTGCCGGCGTGGGCCGCCATGCCCTCGACGGTCACGTCCAGCCAGCGGATCGCCTGGCCGCCGCTGACCACGCCGATGCTCTTGGCGTTGTCCTCGAGGATCGGGCCCTGCTCGATGTGCGCCTCGAAGTAGGCATCGACCTTGCCGCCCAATGGGCGCGAACCCGCGTAGCCGGTGCGCTGCAACGCCTCGGCCACGCTGACGCCCTCGGCATCGCGAATGGCCAGGGCCTCGTCCAGCGCCAGGGTGCCGGTGAACACCGCCGAGCCGAACATCGCCGGGGTGAAGCGGGCGCCCTCCTCGTTGGTCCACACGGCAATCTCCAGGGGCTTGCGGGTCTGGATGCCGAGGTCGTTGAGACGACGCACCACCTCCAGGCCCGCCAGCACCCCGTAGACGCCATCGAAACGGCCGCCTTCAGGCTGGGTGTCCAGGTGGCTGCCCATCATCACCGGCGCGGCATCCGGGTCGCTGCCTGGGCGGCGGGCGAACAGGTTGCCGATGGCATCCACCGACAGGCTCAACCCGGCCTCCCGGCACCAGGCCGCGAACAGCTCGCGGCCGGCCTTGTCTTCATCGCTGAGCGCCAGACGGCAGCTGCCGCCACGTGCGGTGGCGCCGACCTCGGCCATGGCCATCAGGCTCGCCCACAGGCGCTCGCCATTGCTTTTCAACATGTACGGGTACTCCAATCGAATCGGTGTGGATCAGGCCAGCTCGAGGTGCTGGCTGCGGGCGTACTGGCGCGCCAGGGCCAGGACGCAGATCAGGGAAATCGTGGCGATCAGGCTGTAGAACAGCGCCATCGGCCACCACTGCCCGGTGAAGGTATGGGCCAGCCAGGTGCCGATCAGCGGGGTCAGGCCACCGGCGATGGCGCCGCAGACCTGGTAGGCCATGGAGATCGCGGTATAGCGCACGCGGGTTTCGAACATGCCACTGACGTAGCCGGCGATCACCGCGTAGAACGAGGCCATGCACGCCGCCGCCAGGGCGATGCCGAGCACGATCAGCGGCCCCTGGCCGGAGCTCACCAGCACGAACATCGGGTACGGCGAGGCCATGGCCAGCAACGACACCAGGCACAGGAAGCGGGTGGCGCCCACTTTCTCGGACACCCAGGCGGCCAGCGGCTGCACGCAGAACTGGATGACCGCCACGAAGAACAGGCACTCGAGGATCAGCGCACGCTCCAGGTGCAGTTGCTGGGTGGTGTAGCTGATCATGAAGGTGTTGGTGAAGTAGACCCCGGCGATGCCCAGGGTGTTGGCACCGATGCACAGCAGCAATGGCCGCCAGGCCGTGCGCAGCACCTCCAGCACTGGCGCCTGTTCCTTGCGCCGGGTCTTTTCGGCCTGCTCGCGGCTGGCGATGAACTCCGGCGACTCATTGACCCCCAGGCGAATCGCCAGGCCCACCAGCAGCAACAGCGCACTGGCCAGGAACGGCACACGCCAGCCCCAGCTCATCAGTTCTTCCTCGGGCAGGCGGGTCACCGCGCCGAAGGCCAGCAGCGAGAGAATCAGGCCGGCCGGGCTGCCGAGCTGGGCGAACGAGGCGAAGAAGTTGCGCCGGCCCTTGGGCGCATGCTCGCCGGCCATCAGCACCGCCCCACCCCACTCACCGCCCACGGCGATGCCCTGGACGATGCGCAGCAGGACCAGCAGCACCGGCGCGGTGGCGCCGATCTGCGCATAGGTCGGCAGCAGGCCGATGCCCACGGTGACCACGCCCATCATCAGCAAGGTGATGACCAGGGACTTCTTGCGCCCGATGCGGTCACCGACATGGCCGAAAACCAGGCCTCCCAGGGGGCGGGCGAAGAAACCCACGGCGAAGGTGCCGAAGGCGGCCATGGTGCTGAACAGGCTGTTGTCGGAGGGGAAGAACAAGGCGCCGAACACCAGGGCGGCGGCGGTGGCGTAGATATAGAAGTCGTACCACTCGATCATGGTGCCGATGAACGCGGCGGCGGCGGCACGGCGCGGCTGGGGCGAAGCGGAAGGCTTCATGGGTCTGGCTCCTTTGCTTTTGTTCTGGCAGGAGTGATTAGGGGCTCACGGCGGCGCTCTGTCGGCGCCTGGTCAAGCTGTTGGGTGGTGCTCGAATACTCTGCCGGTCAACCAGGCGGTGCTTACCGCCCTTCGCGGGCAAGCCCGCTCCCACAAGGCCCCTGCAAACCGCCCCTTTCGTGGTCGACTCGGCCCCTGTGGGAGCGGGCTTGCCCGCGAAGGGGCGCTTGCAAGGCTGGACTGACTGGCATCAGGGCAAACCTGCGACAGCCTTGCCCTGGCTACGATTTATCGGCTCAGGGCTATGATTAGTCAATTTTCTATTTATTATTCGAACTATTACCCCTGATTATTATCGAGCCCGCCATGCCCGACCGCCTGCTCAACGACCGCCTCGACTGGAACCTGCTGCGCACCTTCCGGGTCATCGGCCAGGAACTCTCCATCAGCCGCGCCGCCGCCCGCCTGCACCTGACCCAGCCAGCGGTGAGCCAGGCACTCAAGCGCCTGGAGGAACAGCTCGGCCGCCAGCTCATCGCCCGCCGCGGGCCACGCTTCGTCCTCACCGAAGTGGGCGAACAGCTGTTCCTGCTCTCTGGCGAGGTGTACGGGCAAATGTCGCAGATCGGTGGCCTGCTGGAGCAACCTACCGACGAGCTGGTGGGCAAGGTGCGCCTGTTGATGATCAGCCGCATCTGCTCGACACGCTTCGACGACTTCCTCGCCGACTTCCACCGCCAGCACCCGCGCGTGGAGCTGGAGATCGATGTGATGCGCAGCTCCGACATCGTCGCGGCCCTGCAGGAAAAGACCGCCACCGCCGGCCTGAGCCTCAATCGCCGGCCCCAGCCGCGCCTGGAGCAACGCCTGTTCCTGCGCCAGCGCTATGCGTTCTTCTGCGGCAAGCACCACGCCCTGTTCGGCAAGCCCGAGGGCGACCTGCAACGGGAGAACTTCGTCAGCTTCACCAGCGACCAGATCGGCGGCATGCTCTCGCCGCTCACCATCTTCCGAGACCAGCAAGGGTTTTCCGGGCGCATCGTCGCGTCCTCGCCGAGCCTTGAGGAAGTGCGTCGCCTGGTGATCGCGGGGTTCGGCATCGGCTGCCTGCCCGAGCATGTGGTCGCCCCCGACGTGGACGCCGGGCTGCTGTGGCGGCTGCCGCCCCACGAAGGGATCGCCGACGTCGACATCCACCTGCTGTGGAACCGCGACCAGCGCATGAGCCGTGCCGAGCGTGAGTTCATCGAAGCCCTGCAGGCGAGCCTTGCCTGAGTGCCATTGGGGCTTGCCTCAGTACCCGGCCCTCTCCCTCCAGCCATACCGTTCGTCGAGTTTTCCTCAGTCTCTTCCAACCCCAAGGTCCCGCCCGTTTCTAATGAAGAACGCATCTGCTTGAGAAAAACTCAAGCCAGCCCATTCGTGGTCGGCTCGGCCCACGCGCTTTGTTATCCTCACCGCTCCCTGTCGACAAGCGCCCCCTCATGACCGACGGCCCAGCCACCCTCCCCCCACTCAACGGCCTGCGTGTGTTCGAGGTCGCCTCCCGACACCTGAACTTCCGCCTCGCGGCCGAGGAGCTGGGGGTTACCCAGGCTGCCGTGGCCCAGCAGGTCCGCGCCCTGGAAGCGAACCTGGGCATCAAGTTGTTCGAGCGTCTGCCGCGCGGGCTCAGGCTGACCGACGCGGGCCTGGGCTACAGCAGGACTCTGCGCAACGCCTTCGCCCTGATCAGCGAGGCAACCAGCGCCCTGCGCCCAGGCAACAGCCACCTGACGGTGAGCGTCACCCCTACCTTCGCCTCGAAATGGCTGATCCCGCGGCTGGCGTCCTTCACCGAGGCCCATGGCGAGATCGACCTGCGGGTCCTGGCCACCGACCGCCTGTCGCAGTTCCATGCCGATGGCGTGGACCTCGCCGTGCGCTACGGCCAGCCACCGTTCGGCCCTGGGCTCAACACCGAGCGGCTGCTGGAGCAGCGCGTGGTCGCGGTGGCCAGCCCAACGCTGCTGGCGCAGAGGGGCAGGCCGCAGAACCTCGAGCAGCTACAGCACTTCCTGCTGCTGCACGACGCCCACAATTTCTGGCCTGAATTCATCGCCCGGTTGTTCGGGCAACCGGCGCAGCCCATGCCGAAGAACGTGCGCTTCAACTAGACCTCACTGGCCATCGAGGCGGCCATCGCCGGCCAGGGGCTGGCGCTGTCGAGCCACTTCTTCGTGCAGAGCGACCTGGAGGCCGGGCGCCTGGCCCTGGTCTTCGACCATGCCCTGCACCTGGACAAGCATTTCTACCTGGTATGGCCGCGCAAGGGCGGCATGCCGGCGGCGCTGGAGACCGTACGCCAGTGGCTGCTACGCCAGGCGCGCTGACAACCCAGTAGTTTTTCTACTGTTACAACGAAGGTCACCTGCCTCCCGCCCACGTATTGGCCGGTGCTAGTCTGGTGGCCATTCACCGGACCACAGCCCCAAGGGAGGCCTTATGTCAGTAGAAAAAGTAGCGATCATCACCGCCGGCGGCAGCGGCATGGGCGCAGCGGCGGCCCGACGCCTGGCCGCGGAGGGGTTCAAGGTGGCGATCCTCTCGTCCTCGGGCAAAGGCGAAGCGCTGGCAAAGGAGCTGGGCGGCATCGGCGTGACCGGCAGCAACCAGTCCAATGACGACCTGCAACGCCTGATCGACGCCACCCTGCAGCAATGGCAGCGCATCGACGTGCTGGTCAACAGTGCCGGCCACGGCCCGCGTGCGCCGATCCTGGCGCTCAGCGACGACGACTGGCACGAGGGCATGGACACCTACCTGCTCAACGTGATCCGCCCTGCCCGCCTGGTCACGCCGGTCATGCAGCGCCAGCAAGGCGGCGTGATCATCAACATCTCCTCGGCCTGGGCCTTCGAGCCCAGCGAGCTGTTCCCCACCTCGGCCGTGTTCCGCGCAGGCCTGGCGGCGTTCAGCAAGCTCTTTGCCGATACCTACGCCAAGGACAACATCCGCATCAACAACGTGCTGCCGGGCTGGATCGACAGCCTGCCGGCCACCGAGCAACGCCGCGACAGCGTGCCGCTCAAGCGCTACGGCACGAGCGAGGAGATCGCCGCCACCATCGCCTTCCTGGCCAGCGAGGGCGCGGCCTACATCACCGGGCAGAACCTGCGCGTCGATGGCGGCCTGACCCGCAGCGTCTGACCGCCACCCCGCCCCCGTAGGGCCCGGTCACGAGGCGAGCCGGGCCCGCGCCGCGTGCAGTTTCTTGTAGCTGTCGATCAGCCGCAGGTGCCTGTCGAGCCCCTCCAGCTTCATGCTGGTGGGCGTCAGGCCGTAGAAGCGCACGCTGCCGTCCACCGAGCCGAGCACCGCGTCCATCCGCTCGTTGCCGAACATCCGGCGGAAGTTGACCTCGTAGTCCTCCAACGCCAGCTCGTCGTCCAGCACGACCTCCAGCACCACGTTCAGGGCCTGGTAGAACAGGCCGCGCTCGACGGTGTTGTCGTTGAACTGCAGGAAGGCCTCCACCAGTTCCTTGGCCTCTTCGAGCTGCTGCAGGGCGAGATGGATCAGCAGCTTGAGCTCCAGGATCGTCAGCTGGCCCCAGGCGGTGTTGTCGTCGAACTCGATGCCGATCAAGGTGGTGATGTCGGTGTAGTCATCCTGTTCGCTGTCTTCCAGGCGTTCGAGCAGCGCCTGCAAGGCGGCATCGTCCAGGCGGTGCAGGTTCAGGATATCGGCACGGAACAGCAGCGCCTTGTTGGTGTTGTCCCAGATCAGATCGTCCACCGGGTAGATTTCCGAATAGCCCGGCACCAGGATGCGGCAGGCGGTTGCCCCCAGGTGCTCGTACACCGCCATGTAGACTTCCTTGCCCATGTCTTCGAGGATGCCGAACAAGGTCGCGGCTTCCTCGGCGTTGGAGTCGTCGCCCTGGCCGGAGAAGTCCCACTCGACGAACTCGAAGTCGGCCTTGGCGCTGAAGAAACGCCACGACACCACGCCGCTGGAGTCGATGAAGTGCTCGACGAAGTTGTTCGGCTCGGTCACCGCCTGGCTTTCGAAGGTGGGCTGCGGCAGGTCGTTCAGGCCCTCGAAGCTGCGGCCCTGCAGCAACTCCGTGAGGCTGCGCTCCAGCGCCACCTCGAAGCTCGGGTGGGCGCCGAACGAGGCGAACACACCGCCGGTACGCGGGTTCATCAAGGTCACGCACATCACCGGGAACGCCCCGCCCAGCGACGCATCCTTCACCAGCACCGGGAAACCCTGCTCTTCCAGCCCCTGGATACCGGCCAGGATACCGGGGTACTTCGCCAGGACTTCGTGCGGCACATCGGGCAGGGCGATCTCGCCTTCGAGGATTTCGCGCTTCACCGCACGCTCGAAGATTTCCGACAAGCACTGTACCTGCGCTTCGGCCAGCGTATTGCCCGCACTCATGCCATTGCTCAGGAACAGGTTCTCGACCAGGTTGGACGGGAAATACACCACCTCACCGTCCGACTGGCGCACATACGGCAGCGAGCAGATGCCACGCTCGACGTTGCCGGAGTTGGTGTCGTACAGGTGCGAACCACGCAGCTCGCCGTCGGGGTTGTAGATCGCCAGGCAATGGGCGTCGAGGATCTCGGCCGGCAGAGCGTCCTTGCGCCCGGGCTTGAACCAGCGCTCGTCCGGGTAGTGCACGAACGCCGCATTGGCGATGTCTTCGCCCCAGAACTGGTCGTTGTAGAAGAAGTTGCAGTTCAGCCGCTCGATGAACTCGCCCAGGGCCGAGGCCAGCGCGCTTTCCTTGGTGGCGCCCTTGCCATTGGTGAAGCACATCGGCGAGTGGGCATCGCGCAGGTGCAGCGACCAGACATTGGGCACGATGTTGCGCCACGAGGCGATCTCGACCTTCATGCCCAGGCCCGCCAGGATGCCCGACATGTTGGCGATGGTCTGCTCCAGCGGCAGGTCCTTGCCGACGATGTAGGTGCTGGCGTGCGCGTCTGCGTCTGGCATCAGCAGGGCCTGGGCATCGGCGTCGAGATTCTCCACTTCCTCGATCACGAACTCAGGGCCGGTCTGCACCACTTTCTTCACCGTGCAGCGGTCGATCGAACGCAGGATGCCCTGGCGGTCCTTCTCGGAAATGTCCGCGGGCAGCTCGACCTGGATCTTGAAGATCTGGTTGTAGCGGTTTTCCGGGTCGACGATGTTGTTCTGCGACAGGCGGATGTTGTCGGTGGGGATATTGCGCGTGTTGCAGTACAGCTTCACGAAGTAGGCGGCACACAACGCCGACGAGGCCAGGAAGTAATCGAACGGCCCTGGTGCCGAACCATCGCCCTTGTAGCGGATAGGTTGGTCGGCAACCACCGTGAAGTCGTCGAACTTGGCTTCGAGACGGAGGTTGTCGAGAAAATTGACCTTGATTTCCATGCGGGGGCACCAGAGAGAGCGAGCAGAACGAAATGGCCGCCATTATCCTGATGCTGCCCCGCTAAGCCAAGCGTGATGCCAATTGCGGCCGCTTCGCGCCCCAGAGGATTACCGGGCTCAACCGCAACTGGCCCGGTCTCGCACCGGACACTGCGCCCGGTGCAGGTTCAACGCGGTATTGATGATGCCGATGTGACTGAACGCCTGCGGGAAGTTGCCCAGCATGCGCTTGCCCAAGGGATCGTACTGCTCGGCCAGCAAGCCCACGTCATTGCACAACCCAGTCAGCCGCTCGTACAACGCCTGCGCCTGCGCATGCCGCCCGAGCAGCACGTAGACGTCCGCCAACCAGAACGAGCAGACCAGGAAAGTCCCCTCCCCAGGCGTCAGCCCGTCGCTGCAACGGTCGCTGTCGTAGCGCAGCAACAGGCCGTTGCGCAGCAGGCGTCGCTCGATCTGTTCGAGGGTCCGCAGGAAACGCGGGTCATCGGCCGGCAGGAAACCGGTCAGGGCGATCTGCAGGAGGCTGGCATCCACCTCGCTCGAGCCGTAGGCCTGGACGAAACACTGGCGGCTTGGGTCCAGCCCCTGCTGGCAGACGTCCCGGTGGATCTCGTTCGCCACCTGGCGATAGTGCCGTCCACGCTCGCGGTCTTCTTCGGTGGTGTCCGACAGGCTCGCCGCACGGTCGAACGCGACCCAGGCCATGACCTTGGAATGCACGAAGTGCTGGCGCCCGCCGCGCACCTCCCAGATGCCTTCGTCAGGCTCGCGCCAGATCTTCTCCAGGTACGGCAGGATCAGCCGGGCGATGGCGGAGCTGCGCGGGTGGCGTGGCAGGCCGCCACGGATAGCCTGGGTCATGGCGTCGGCCAGCTCGCCATAGATATCCAGCTGCAACTGCTGCGCGGCGGCATTGCCGACACGCACCGGCTGGGAGTGCTCGTAGCCGGCCAGCCAGGGCAAGGTGAACTCGTGCAGGTCCCGCTCGCCTGCCAAGCCATACATGATCTGCATCTGCTCGGGGTTGCCGGCCACCGAGCGCAGCAGCCATTCGCGCCAGGCCTGGGCCTCGTCGAAGTAGCCCAGGTTCATCAAGGCCAGCAAGGTCATGGTGGCGTCGCGCAGCCAGCAGTAGCGGTAGTCCCAGTTGCGCTCGCCGCCGACGCGCTCGGGCAGCGAAGTGGTGGCGGCGGCGACGATGCCACCGGTGGGGGCGTAGGTCAGGGCCTTGAGGGTCAACAGGGAGCGGCGCACCAGCGACGTCCAGGGGCCGACGTCCGGGCAGCGCGCGGCGAAGGCCTGCCATTGGCTGATGCTGCGCTCCAGGGCCTGGTCGATGTCGAAGTCAGGTTGCGGGGGCAGGTGCGAAGGCTGGTGGCGCAGGCTGAAGACCTGGCGCTCGCCGGCGCACACGCGAAAGCGGCTGACGCTGTGGTGATCGCGAGAGTGCACGGCCTCGGTGCTGCGCAGAATCAGGCGGTCGGGGCCGGCGACCGCGCTGAGGGTCAAGGGGTCGAGCTTTTCCACCCAGGGGACGCTACGGCCGTAGTCGAAGCGCAGCACCAGGTCCATCTCGAAGGCGGTTTCGCCGGCCAGGCCTTCGACGATGCGCACCACGGCGTTGTGCTCGCCCAGGGGCATGCAGTCGATGACCCGGGCGCGGCCGGTGGCGGTGATGTAGGTGGTTTCGAGCACCAGGGTGTCATCGAGGTAGCGACGC
The DNA here is from genome assembly GCF_057415455.1 of Pseudomonas sp. Tun-23181. Classification (NCBI taxonomy): domain Bacteria; kingdom Pseudomonadati; phylum Pseudomonadota; class Gammaproteobacteria; order Pseudomonadales; family Pseudomonadaceae; genus Pseudomonas; species Pseudomonas sp. Tun-23181. The sequence goes on along the minus strand of NZ_CM171630.1, from coordinate 5,844,656 downwards.
TGGGTGGCTTCCACAGGGTCGCTGGGGGCCAGGCGCCAGCGACCGTTTTCCTCGTTGCCGAGCAGGGCGGCGAACACGGCGGGGGCGTCGAAGCGTGGCAGGCAGAGCCAGTCGAGGGAGCCGTCGCGGCTGACCAGGGCGGCGCTGCGGCAATTGCCCAGCAGGGCGTAGTCTTCGATCGGGGCTGGCATGGCGCCTCCTCTGTTGCACTGCGGATGACAGGCCGCTCCCGGGCTCATCGGCGATCGACTCGGCCCCTGGGCGCGGGTTTGCCCGCGAATGGCCGGTGCCAGCACCGCGTCACCCCAAGGGATGCCACTCGCGCTTGTCGCGGGCCAGCAGCTCGTTGCCCGCCTCGGGGCCGTCCTGGCCTGCGGGGTATTCGTGGACCTCCCCGCCATGGGCCCAGGCGTCGAGGAACGGCTGCACGGCGCGCCAGCCGTTCTCGATGTTGTCGGCGCGCTGGAACAGGGTCTGGTCGCCGGTAAGGCAATCGTAGATCAGGGTCTCGTAGCCGGTCGCCGGGGTCATCTTGAAGAAGTCCTTGTAGGCGAACCCCAGCTCGACGTTCTCCATCACCAGTTCCGGGCCGGGCCGCTTGGCCTGCAGGTCGAACCACATGCCTTCGTTGGGCTGGATCTGGATCTTCAGGTAGTTGGGCTTGGGCCGCTCCAGCTCGGACTCGCGAAACTGCGCATAGGGCGCGGGCTTGAAGCAGATGGCGATCTCGGTATCGCGCACGCTCATGCGCTTGCCGGTGCGCAGGTAGAACGGCACGCCAGCCCAACGCCAGTTGTCGATCATCACCTTGAGGGCGACGTAGGTCTCGGTACGGCTCGCGGGGTCGACATTGGCCTCCTGGCGATAGCCGGGCAGGCGCTTGCGGCCCTGCTTGCCAGCCACGTACTGGCCGCGCACCGAGTGCTTGAGGGCCAGCTTCTGCGACCAGGGGCGGATGGCGCCGATCACCTTGGCCTTTTCGCTGCGCACGGCATCGGCGGCGAAGGCGGCCGGCGGCTCCATGGCGACCATGGCCAGCAGCTGGAACAGGTGGTTGGGCACCATGTCACGCAGGGCGCCGGTGTGGTCGTAGAAGGCGCCTCGGGTCTCGACGCCGACTGTCTCGGCGGCAGTGATCTGCACATGGTCGATGTAGTGGTTGTTCCAGAACGATTCGAACAGGCCGTTGGAGAAGCGGCTGACCAGGATGTTCTGCACCGTCTCCTTGCCCAGGTAGTGGTCGATCCGGTAGATCTGCCGCTCGCTCATCACCCCCAGCAGGCAGGCGTTGAGGGTCTCGGCGCTGGCCAGGTCGGTGCCGAAGGGCTTTTCCACCACCACCCGGCGAAAGCCGCCGTGGGACTCGTCGAGCAGGCCCGCGTCACCCAGGCGCTGGGCCACTTCAGGGAAGAAGCGTGGCGAGGTGGCCAGGTAGAAGATGGCATTGCCGTGGCTGGTCTTGGCGATGCGCCGGGCGATCGCGGCATAGGTGGCCGGGTCCAGGAAGTCGCCGGTCTGGTAGTCCAGGCGCTTGGCCAGGCGCGCCCAGACCTTCTCGTCCAGGCACTTGCCGACGCCCTCGCCACCCTTGTCGCGCTCGACCATGAAGGCATGCAGGCGCTCGGCGAATGTCTCGGCGGTCGCACTGTTGTGGTCGACGCCAACGATGCGCAGGTTGCGGTCCAGCAGGCCGTCGCGGCTCAGGTTGTACAGCGCCGGCATCAGCAGGCGCTTGACCAGGTCGCCGTTGGCACCGAACAGAAACAGCGTGCAAGGCGGCGCGGCGGAGCTGCCGTTGTGTGCGTTCATTCGCGCTTCTCGACGTGGCCGCCGAAGCCCAGGCGCATGGCCGAGAGGATCTTGTCGCCATAGGTGCCCTGCTGCTGGCGCGAACGGAAGCGGGCGAACAGCGCGCTGGACAGCACCGGCACCGGCACGGCCTGCTCGACGGCAGCGTCGATGGTCCAGCGCCCTTCGCCACTGTCGGACACCGAGCCGCTGAAGCCGGCCAGTTGCGGGTCGGCCACCAGGGCGTCGGCGGTCAGGTCCAGCAGCCAGGAGGTGACCACGCTGCCACGGCGCCAGACTTCGGCGATCTCGGCCAGGTCCAGGTCGAAGCGCTGGTCCTCGGGCAGCTCGCTACCGCCCTTGCTGCGCAGCAGGTCGAAGCCTTCGGCGTAGGCTTGCATCAGGCCGTACTCGATGCCGTTGTGCACCATCTTCACGTAGTGCCCGGCCCCGGCGGGGCCGGCATGGATATAGCCGTGCTCGGCGCGCCCATGCTCGCCCTCGCGACCCTGGGTGCGGGGGATGTCGCCAACGCCGGGGGCGAGGGCCTTGAACAGCGGCTCCAGGCGCTCGAACACGTCTTTCTCGCCACCGATCATCATGCAGTAGCCACGGTCCAGGCCCCAGACGCCACCGGAGGTGCCGACGTCCAGGTAGTGCAGGCCGCGCCCGGCCAGTTCGGCGGCGCGGCGCATGTCGTCCTTATAGAAGGTGTTGCCACCGTCGATGATCGCATCGCCCGGCTCCAGCAGTTCGGCCAGCTGGGCGATGGTCTGCTCGGTCGGTGCGCCGGCCGGCAGCATCACCCACACCGCCCGCGGTGCCTTGAGTTTCTGGACCAGGGCACCGAGGTCGTGGGCCCCTTGGGCGCCCTCGCCTTCCAGTGCGCTCACCGCGTCACGGTTGCGGTCGTGGACCACGGTGCGATGCCCTGCGCGCATCAGCCGTCTTGCGATGTTGCCGCCCATGCGGCCCAGCCCGACGATTCCCAGTTGCATGTGCCGATGCTCCCCTTACGAAATAGATGACAAGGCGGTTCAGGTTTTCAGGTTAGTCCAGTGCGTCGTCCGAGGGTTCAGCGACGAACGGGCTGACAACGATAAACAAAAAAGTTCCCTTGCACGGCGAAAGAATTCAGAATGCGCGCCGCGAGCGACTACGCTTACCACTGTCACCAGCCCAAACTGCGAGGTGTGTTCATGGGGACCTTGATGCCTGCCACTCCAACCCAGACCCTCTATGTCACTGTGCGTCGTGACGAGCTGCGCCGCCTGAAGGACGAACGCGACCAGCTGCGCCAGCAGGTCGCGCAACTGAACCTGCTGCTGGAGCAGGCCCGCTCGGGCGACAAGCCCCTGAGCCACTGAGAAACCTGTGGGAGCGGGCTTGCCCGCGAACACGGGCGAAGCCCGTGCCATCCACCCCGGTGCCTTCTTCGCGGGCAAGCCCGCTCCCACAGCATCCCCGCAAGCTTGAAGCTTGAATCAAGCTTTCACATCTTGTGACAACCCGCCAACGTTTGCGCGATCTGCGGCCCGAACAAAAGTGACCAGCGGGTCACATTTCCACCGCCAGCTCTCCTACACTCAGGGTTCTGCCCGCCGAACCGCTCGGAAAACGCGACGGAAAAAAGTCGAAACTTTCCCGCACACCGGCAGGTCAGGAACTAAGTAGGCCAGTGCAACGGGACCTCCCAGCCTCGGCCCACCGACCCCAACCAGTCCATTCGCCTTCGGCCGGAATGCCGATCGCATGGTGCCTGCGCGCACGACCCAAGGGGCATGGACCGCACTACACGATACGAACGAGCCAGAGAGAACCAACACGACATAACGCAACGGGTGCAAGCACCCGACACAAGGGACGGAGAGAAGTATGATCAGTGCCGCTGTCGAACCTCACGTAGATGCATTCAACCCGGACAATCGCGAACCGCTCTCGCCGGACTTCGCCCCGACAGCCAAGGCACCCGGCGCCCAGCGCCGCCACAACCCGCACAAGCGCAAGATCCTGTTCGTCACCTCCGAGATCGCCGACCTGGTCAAGACCGGCGGCCTGGGTGACGTGTCCGCTGCCCTGCCACGGGCACTGGCCCACCTGCACGATGTGCGCCTGCTGATCCCCGGCTACCGCCAGGTGGTCGAGAGCGACAACCCCATCCATATCGTCGGCGAACTGGGTGGCCACGCGGCCCTGCCGCCTTGCCGGATCGGCCGCATGGACCTGGCCGACGGCCTGGTCATCTACGTGCTGATCTGCCCGCAGCTGTACCAGCGCGACGGCACCCCCTACGGCGCCGACAATGGCCGCGACTGGCCCGACAACCACATCCGCTTCGCCCGCCTGGGGCTCGCCGCCGCGGAGATCGCCGCCGGCGAAGGCATGGCCCACTGGCGCCCGGACCTGGTCCACGCCCATGACTGGCCGGCTGGCCTGGCCCCGGCCTACATGCACTGGCGCGGGCTGAACACCCCGACCCTGTTCACCATCCACAACCTGGCCTACCAGGGCGTGTTCAGCCGTGGCTGCTGCCCGGAACTGGCGATCCCCGACCACGCCCTGCAGCAGGAAGGCATGGAGTTCTACGGCAAGCTCTCGTTCCTCAAGGCAGGCCTTGCCTACTCCAGCCACATCACCACGGTGAGCGCCACCTACGCCCGGGAGATCACCACCCCGGAATTCGGCTGCGGCCTCGACGGTTTCCTTGCCAGCAAGGCCCAACAAGAGCTGCTCAGCGGTATCCCCAACGGCATCGATGAAAGCTGGGACTCGGCCACCGACAAGCACCTGCTCCACAACTTCAGCATCAATGACTGGGATGGCAAGGCGCGCAACGCCGACGAGGTGCGCGAGCTGTTCCAGCTCGACGCCTGCGACGGCCCGTTGTTCGCCGTGGTCTCGCGCCTGGTCTACCAGAAGGGCCTGGACCTGACCCTGGGCGTGGCCGACTACATCGTCAGCCAGGGCGGCCAGATCGCCATCATCGGCCGTGGCGAGCCGGAGGAAGAACAGGCCATGCGCGAGCTGGCCCTACGCTACCCGGGCCGCATCGGCGTGCGCATCGGTTTCAACGAGACCGACGCCCGGCGCATGTTCGCCGGCAGCGACTTCCTGCTCATGCCGTCGCGCTACGAGCCCTGCGGCCTGAGCCAGATGTACGCGCAGCGCTTCGGCTCGCTGCCGGTGGCGCGCAACACCGGCGGGCTGGCGGACACCATCGAGAATGGCGTCACCGGCTTTCTGTTCGACGAGTCGACCGTGGACAGCTACCGCGAGGCGCTAGGTCGTGCCTTCTATGTCTATGGCAAGAAGGACCTGCTCAACGCCATGCGCTGCCTGGCCATGACCCAGCCGTTCAACTGGTGCCAGGCGGTGGAACCCTACGCCCGGCTGTACGAGGAGCTGGTCTGCCAGGCGCACGTCAGCCACTACTGAGCAAGGGGATCGAAGATGCACAGGCATGGCGCACACCTGCTGGACGCCACGTCGGCGCGCTTCGCCCTCTGGGCGCCGGATGCGCGCAGCGTGAGCTTGCAACTGGAACGACAACCACCGATCGAACTGTTGCCCGAGGGCGATGGCTGGTTCGCCGCCATCGCCCCGTGCCGGGCCGGCGACCGCTATCGCTATCGCATCGATGAACAACTGGAGGTGCCCGACCCGGCCTCGCGCTTGCAGCCCGAGGGCGTGCACGGGCCCAGCCAGGTGCTGGACCTGGGCAGCTACCCCTGGCGCCACCCTTGGCAAGGCCGGCCCTGGCCCGAGGCGGTGATCCAGGAGCTGCACGTCGGCCTGCTGGGCGGTTACGCCGGGGTCGCCCGGCAGCTGCCGCGCCTGGCCGAACTCGGCATCACGGCCATCGAGCTGATGCCCGTGGGGCAGTTCCCCGGCGAGCGCAACTGGGGCTACGACGGCGTACTGCCGTTCGCCCCGCAACACAGCTACGGCCGCCCCGAAGCGCTCTGCCAACTGATCGACGAGGCCCACGGCCACGGCCTGATGGTGATGCTCGACGTGGTCTACAACCACTTCGGCCCCGACGGCAACTACCTGCACCAGTACGCCAGCCACTTCTTCCGCGAAGACCGGCAGACCCCCTGGGGCGCCGCCATCGATTTTCGCCGCGCCGAAGTGCGCGAGTTCTTCATCCAGAACGCCCTGATGTGGCTGTGCGACTACCGCTTCGACGGCCTGCGCCTGGACGCGGTACATGCCATCGACCAGCCCGACTTCCTCGTCGAGCTGGCCAGGCGGGTACGCGCCGCCGTGGCGCCTGGCCGCCAGGTCTGGCTGGTGCTGGAGAACGAGCACAACCAAGCCGCGTTGCTGGAACAGGGTTTCGATGCGCAGTGGAACGACGATGGCCACAACGCCCTGCACGTGCTGCTGACCGGCGAGACCGAAGGCTATTACCAGGACTACCAGGACCGCCCGATCGCCAAGCTGGCCCGTTGCCTGGCCGAGGGCTTCGCCTTCCAGGGCCAGGCCAACCGCCACGGCATCCCCCGGGGCGAACCCAGTGGGCACCTGGCGCCGAGCGCCTTCGTGCTGTTCCTGCAGAACCACGACCAGATCGGCAACCGCGCCCTGGGCGAGCGCCTGAGCCGCCTCTGCCCGCCCCCGGCCCTGCGCGCGGCCACCGGCCTGTTGCTGCTGGCACCGATGATCCCACTGCTGTTCATGGGCGACGAGGAAGGCAGCCGGCGGCCCTTTCTGTTCTTCACCGACCACCACGACGAGCTGGCCGACGCCGTGCGCGAAGGCCGCCGCAACGAATTCGCCCATTTCACCGCCTTCGCCGACCCGCAGCAGCGCGCGCGGATTCCCGACCCTAACGCCGCGGACACCTTCGAAGCCTCACGCCTCGACGCCCAGGACGTGCTGGCCGGCTGGCACGGCTTGTACCAGCGCCTGCTGGCACTGCGCCGTCGCCATGTCGTCCCGCACCTGCCCGGCAGCCGTGCCCTCGGTGCCGAGGTACTGGGCGAGCGGGCACTGACCGCGCGCTGGCGCCTGGGCGATGGCAGCGAACTGCGCATCGACCTGAACCTGGGCGCCGAAGCGCAACCTGTGGCACTGCCCGCGCTCGAACGCTGCCTGTTCGACAGCAGCGACACCGCGCACCTCGCCACCACCCTGCCCGCGCACAGCTGCGTGGTCAGCCTGCTGCCCCCTGGCCAGGAGACGCCATGAGCGAACTGCCCTTGCACCGTCTGGCCGCCCGGGTGGGGCTGGCCCGCGACTGGATCGACGCCAACGCCCGCCCGCAGCAGGTCAGTGACGAAGTCCTGCGCCGGGTGCTGGCAGGCCTGGGCCACCCCGCCGACGACGATGCCGCCATCCAGGCCAGCCTGCAGGCCCTGGACCAGGCCGAAGACGCCGACCACCTGCCACCGCTGTTGACAGCCGACCAGGGCCAGCCCCTGGCGCTGGAGCGCTACTTCGCCGCTGGCAGCCCGGTTCACTGCACCCTGGAGGACGGCAGCCAAGGGTCGCTGGCCCTCGATGGGCTGGCCCGCCTGCCCGGCGAGCTGCCCATCGGCTACCACCGGCTGGACATCGACGGCCGTCGCTTCACCGTCGCCGTGGCGCCCCCGCGCTGCCATGCACTGCACGATGCCGTCGAACAACCGCCACCACGCTGTTGGGGCCTCGCGGTGCAGCTTTACAGCCTGCGCCGGCCGGGCGATGGCGGCTACGGCGACTGCCAGGCCCTGGAACAACTGGCACGCAGCGCCGCCGAGCGCGGCGCCGATGCCCTGGCGATCAGCCCGATCCACGCGCTGTCCGCTGCCGACCAGTTGCACTACAGCCCCTACTCGCCCTCCAGCCGGCTGCTGCTCAATACGTTGTATGCCAGCCCCGCGGTGGTGCTCGGCGAGCGGGCGGTGCGCATAGCCATCGAGGCCTGCGACCTGCAAGCGACCCTCGACGAACTGGAACACCTGCACCTGGTCGACTGGCCCCGTGCCGCCGATGCCCGGCACCGGCTGCTGCAGGCCCTGTACCGCGATTTCAGCCAGGGCGAGCACCCACTGCGCGAGGACTTCGACAGTTTCCGCAAGGCCTGCGGCCAGGCCCTGGAGCACCATTGCCGCTTCCAGGTACTGCAGGCCGAGGCCATGGCCCGTGGCCTGGGCGCCGACTGGCGCACCTGGCCACCCGCCTGGCACGACCCCTACCACCCGGAGGTGGAGGCCTTCGCCAGCACCCACCCGGCCCAGGTGGAGTTCCATGCCTTCTGCCAATGGCTCACCGAGCGCGGTCTGCAACGGGTCCAGGAAGCGGCGCGCGGCAATGGCATGGCGGTGGGCCTGATCGCCGACCTGGCGGTGGGCGCCGACGGTGCCGGCAGCCAGGCCTGGAGCCGCCAGGACGAGCTGCTGGCCGAGCTCACGGTCGGCGCCCCCCCCGACATCCTCAACCGCTCCGGGCAAGACTGGGGTATCTGCGCCTTCTCCCCGGAGGGCCTGCGGCGCAACGGCTACCGCGCCTTCATCGAGATGCTGCGGGCCAACCTGGCGCATGCCGGCGGCCTGCGCATCGACCATGTGATGGGCCTGCGCCGGCTGTGGCTGATCCCGCGCGGAGCCAGGCCCAGCGAAGGCGCCTACCTGCACTACCCGTTGGAAGACCTGCTGCGCCTGCTGGCCCTGGAGTCGGTACGCCACCAGGCGCTGATCCTCGGCGAAGACCTGGGCACCGTGCCCGAGGGCCTGCGCGAGCGCCTGGCGGACAGGGCCGTGCTGGGCATGCGCGTGCTGCCCTTCGAACAAGACCCGCCCGGGCATTTCAAGCCGATCCTCGACTGGCCGGACGACGCCCTGGCCACCACCGGCACCCATGACCTGGCGCCCCTGGCCGGCTGGCTGCAGGCCCGTGACATCGACTGGAGCCACCGCCTGAAGCTGATCGACGCGGCCGCCGAGCTGCACTGGCGGCACACCCGCCAGCGGGAGCGCGAAGGCCTGCGCCGCACCCTGGAACACAACTACGGCCCGCTGCACGACGACAACGCCCTGATCGATGCGGCGATCCGCTACGTCGGCCACACCCGCTCGCCGCTGGTGCTGATCCCCCTGGAAGACTTGCTCGGCTGCGACGAACAGCCCAACCTGCCTGGCACCACCGATGGCCACCCCAACTGGCGTCGGCGCTTCGCCCGGCCGGTGCGCGAACTGCTCGACGACGACGATGCCGCACGGCGCCTGGAACTGCTGGCCCAGGCCCGCGAACAAGCCTGGGAGCGTGATCGATGAAGCCCTTGACCGCCACCGTGCGCCTGCAATTGCACAGTGACTTCACCCTCGACGACGCGGTGCCGCTGGTGCCCTACTTCGCCCGCCTGGGGGTGAGCCACCTGTACGCCTCGCCGATTCTCAAGGCCCGCGCAGGGTCGCGGCATGGCTACGATGTGGTCGACCCTTCCTACGTCAACCCGGAACTGGGCGGCGAGGCGGCGCTGGAGCGCCTGGTGGCTGCCCTGCGCCAGCATGGCATGGGGCTGATCCTCGACACCGTGTCCAACCACATGGCCGTGGGCGGCGCCGACAACCCCTGGTGGCAGAGCCTGCTGGCCTGGGGGCGGCGCAGCCCCTATGCCGAGTTCTTCGATATCCAGTGGCATTCCAGCGACCCGCTGCTGGCCGGCCAGTTGCTGCTGCCGTTCCTGGCCAACGACTATGGCGTGGCGCTGCGCAACGGCGAGATCCCGCTGACCTTCGATGCAGGCCAAGGCCTGCTGCAGATCGCCCACTACGAACACCGTTTCCCGATCTGCCCGCTGGACTATGGGCGCATCCTTGGCCAGAGCGAAGACCCGGCGCTGCGCGCCCTGGCCCAGCACTTCAGCGCCCTGCACGAGTCTGCCGAGCCGCTGGCCGATGCCCTGCCCCTGCACGCGGAACTGGCACGCCTGGCCCGGGGCGGTGCCCGCCTGGACGAGGCCCTGGCCGCCTTCGACAGCCGCACAGAGGCCGGTTTCAAGCGCCTGCACCTGCTGCTGGAGCGCCAGACCTACCGCCTGGCCAGCTGGCGCACCGCGGCGGACGACATCAATTGGCGGCGCTTCTTCGACATCAACGAACTCGGTGGCTTGCGGGTCGAGCGCGCGGTGGTGTTCGAGGCCACCCACGCCAAACTGTTCGAGCTGATCGAGCGCGGCCTGGTCGATGGCCTGCGCATCGACCATATCGACGGCCTGGCCGACCCACGCCGCTACTGCCGCAAGCTGCGCAGGCGGGTCGATGGCCTGCTGGCGAAGCGGCCGCTGCAGGCTGGCATCGAGCATTTCCCGATCTACGTGGAGAAGATCCTCGGTGCCGGCGAGCAACTGCACCGCGACTGGCTCACCGACGGCACCACCGGCTACGAGTTCATGAACCAGGTCTCGCTGCTGCAGCACGACCCTGCCGGCGAGGCGCCGTTGACCGAACTGTGGAGTAGCCTCAGCGAACGCCCGCCTTTCCCCGAGGAGGTGTGCCAGGCCCGTCACCTGGTGCTCAACGCCAGCCTGGCCGGCGACTGCGAGTCGGTGGCCCAGGCGCTGCTGCAGGTGGCGCGCGACGACCTGATGACCCGCGACCTGACCCTCGGTGCGATCCGCCGTGCGTTGCAGGCGCTGGTCGAGCACTACCCGGTGTACCGCACCTACATCAATGCCTGCGGCCGCCCGGTCGAAGACGAAGGGTTCTTCCAGCAGGCCCTGGCCGGTGCACGGCAGCGCCTGGGCGAAGCCGACTGGCCACTGCTCGATCACCTGCAGCGCTGGCTCGGTGGCCAGCCCTGGCGTCAGCTGCCGCCGGGGCGACCGCGCAAGCACCTGCGCCACGCCTGCGTGCGCTTCCAGCAACTGACCGCGCCGAGTGCGGCCAAGGCCGTCGAGGACACGGCCTTCTACCGCTCGGCACGGCTGCTGTCGCGCAACGACGTAGGCTTCGACGCCGAGCGTTTCAGCGCCCCGCCCGAGCACTTCCACAACGAGGCCCAGCGCCGCCTGCGGGACTTCCCCGACAACCTGCTGGCCACCGCCACCCACGACCACAAGCGTGGCGAGGACTGCCGCGCGCGCCTGGCGGTGCTCAGCGAGCGCGGCCCCTGGCTGGCCAGCCGGGTCGAACACTGGCGCGAACTGGCCGCACCGCTGCGCCAGCCACTGGACGACGGCCTGGCGCCTGGCCCCGGCGACGAACTGCTGCTGTACCAGACCCTGCTCGGCAGTTGGCCCCTGGACCTCGACCCGGACGACGAAACGGCCCTGCGCCACTACGCCGGGCGCATCCGCCAATGGCAGTGCAAGGCCCTGCGCGAGGCCAAGCTGCGCAGTACCTGGAGCGCGCCCAACGAGGCGTTCGAGGCGGCCTGCGCGGCCTACGTGGACGGCCTGCTGCTGGCCCGCGAGCACCAGCAACTGCGCCACTCCCTGCACGCCGCCGCGCAACGGATCGCCTGCCCCGGCGCGCTCAATGGCCTGGTCCAGTGCCTGCTGCGCATGACCACGCCCGGCGTGCCAGACCTGTACCAGGGCAACGAATACTGGGACCTGAGCCTGGTCGACCCAGACAACCGCCGCCCGGTGGACTACGCTGTGAGGCGGGCCAGCCTGGACGACAACGCACCGCTGGCCGAACTGCTGGAGCACTGGCGCGATGGCCGCGTCAAGCAGGCGCTGATCGCCCGCATGCTGGACTGCCGCCAGGCCCATCCGGAGCTGTTCGGCCGCGGCGCCTACCTGCCGCTGACCGTGCTGGGGCGCCATGCCGACAAGGTGCTGGCCTTCGCCCGCCTCGGCGACCAGGCGCGCGCCATCGTCGTGGTACCGCGCCTGGCCAGTGAATTGCTCGGCACCGCCCCCCTACCCCTGATCCCGGCGCAGAACTGGGACGATACCCGGCTGATCCTGCCGTTTGCCTTGTCGCCTGCCACTTGCTCGGGACTTTTCGCCGGCGGTGCTGTCAGCCCTTCAAGGGAGCTGATGTTGAGCACCGTGCTGGCGCAATTTCCGGTCAACGTGTTGATACAACAATCTTGAGCATCAGGAGCGTCATGATGAGTGTCGATGAAAAGCGTATTCGCGAATTCGCCTACCAGATCTGGGAATCGGAAGGCAAACCCGTAGGCCAGCAAGAGCGTCACTGGGACATGGCACGCAAGCTCGCCGAAGCCGAGGCCCTGGCCCCCAAGGCGGCCCCGCGCAAGCGGGCGCCGGCCAAGCCGAAGGCGACGGCCGAACCCAAGGCCGTGGCCGCACCGGTGGCGAAACCGGCGGCGGCGAAAAAGCCACGTGCGGTGAAGAAGCCGACGGCGGGCTGAGGCCCTGCGTAATCGTCCAGCCGCCTCTGCGGCCGCTGTGCGGCCCATCGCCGGCAAGCCGGCTCCCACAGGGGGCTGCGGTGCCCCCGAAGCAGGTGTCATGCAAAGGACACCGTGGGCGTTGGCTTGCCGGCGACGGGCTGCACAGCAGCCCCCATGCCCCTTTGACCCGGCCATACGAGGACTACCATGAGCCCCCGCACTCCGAAGAAAACCCGCTCCGTCGCCCCCTCGCGCATCCGCGAAGGCTTGCCCTTCCCCCTGGGCGCCACCTGGGACGGCCTGGGGGTCAACTTCGCCCTGTTCTCGGCCAACGCCACCAAGGTCGAGCTGTGCCTGTTCGACTCCAGCGGCGAGCAAGAGCTCGAACGCATCGAACTGCCCGAATACACCGACGAGATCTACCACGGCTACCTGCCCGACGCGCACCCGGGGCTGGTCTACGGCTACCGCGTCCACGGCCCCTACGAGCCGGAGAACGGCCACCGCTTCAACCCCAACAAGCTGCTGATCGACCCTTACGCCAAGCAACTGGTGGGCGGGCTGAAATGGTCCGAGGCGCTGTTCGGCTACACCATCGGCCACCCCGACGGCGACCTCTCCTTCGACGAACGCGACAGCGCGCCCTTCGTACCCAAGTGCAAGGTGATCGACCCGGCGTTCACCTGGGGCCGTGACCAGCGGGTACAGATCCCCTGGGAGCGCACCATCCTCTACGAGGCCCACACCCGCGGCATCAGCATGCGCCACCCGGCGGTGCCCGAAGCCCATCGCGGCACCTTCGCCGGGTTGGCCAACGACGAGCTGCTCAAGCACATCAAGGAGCTGGGCGTCTCGTCCATCGAACTGCTGCCGATCCACGCCTTCGTCAACGACCAGCACCTGCTGGACAAGGGCCTGAACAACTACTGGGGCTACAACAGCATCGCCTTCTTCGCCCCGCACCCGCGCTACCTGGCCAGTGGCAAGATCGCCGAATTCAAGGAGATGGTCGCGCACCTGCATGACGCCGGGCTCGAACTGATCCTCGACGTGGTCTACAACCATACCGCCGAGGGCAACGAGCTGGGCCCGACCCTGTCCATGCGCGGCATCGACAACGCCTCCTACTACCGCCTGATGCCCGACGACCGACGCTACTACATCAACGACTCGGGCACCGGCAACACCCTCGATCTGAGCCACCCTTGCGTGCTGCAACTGGTCACCGACTCGCTGCGCTACTGGGCCGGGGAGATGCACGTGGATGGCTTTCGCTTCGACCTGGCGACCATCCTCGGCCGCTACCATGACGGCTACAGCGAGCGCCACAGCTTCCTCGTGACCTGCCGCCAGGACCCGCTGCTGCGCCAGGTCAAACTGATCGCCGAACCCTGGGACTGCGGCCCGGGCGGCTACCAGGTCGGCAACTTCGCCCCCGGCTGGGCCGAGTGGAACGACCGTTTCCGCGACACCGTGCGGGCGTTCTGGAAAGGCGACGAAGGCCAACTGGCAGACTTCGCCGCGCGCATGACCGCCTCGGGCGACCTGTTCAACAACCGGGGCCGGCGCCCCTACAGTTCGGTCAACTTCGTCACCGCCCACGATGGCTTCACCCTGCGCGACCTGGTCTCGTACAACGACAAGCACAACGAGGACAACGACGAGAACAACCAGGACGGCACCGACAACAACCTGTCGTGGAACTGCGGCGTCGAGGGCCCCACCGACGACCCACAGGTCAATGCCCTGCGCATGCGCCAGATGCGCAACTTCTTCGCCACCCTGCTGCTGGCCCAGGGCACGCCGATGATCGTCGCCGGCGACGAGTTCAGCCGCACCCAGCATGGCAACAACAATGCCTACTGCCAGGACAGCGAGATCGGCTGGATCAACTGGGACCTGGACCAGGACGGCGCCGAGCTTTTGGCCTTCGTCAAGCGCCTGACCCGCCTGCGCCTGGCCTACCCGGTGCTGCGGCGCTCGCGCTTTCTGGTCGGCGACTACAACGAGGCGATCGGCGTCAAGGACGTCACCTGGCTGGCGCCCGATGGCAGCGAGATGACCGTGGAGCAATGGGAGGATCCCCATGGCCGCTGCCTGGGAATGCTCATGGACGGCCGTGCCCAGGTCAGCGGCATCGCCCGCCCCGGGGGCGAGGCTACCCTGCTGCTGATCGTCAATGCCTACCACGACACCGTGCCCTTCCAGTTGCCGACGGTGCCGGAAGGCGACTACTGGAGCTGCCTGGTCGACACCGACCGGCCACAGATGCGCAAGCCGCAGCACCTGGCGTTCGACACCCAGTTCGAGGTCAAGGGGCGCTCGCTGCTGCTGATGGTGTTGCAACGCGAGGAGGAGTGAACCCGAGCGTTAGGGTTCGGTCCTAGACTGTAGATCGGGCGCCGCCCTCACAGGGGGTGGCGATGCTTCTCGTCGCAGATGGATACCAGGAGCCACCGTGAACCTCGAAGCCGGCAGTCCAGGTTTCGCCACCGTCAGCCAGGCCCCGGCCGTACACCGGGTACGGGTCCTGACGGTCAACACGCACAAGGGTTTCACCGCCTTCAACCGGCGCTTCATCCTGCCGGAACTGCGCGAAGCGGTGCGCAGCACCCAGGCCGACATCGTCTTCCTCCAGGAAGTGCTCGGCAGCCACGACCGCCACGCCGCACGCTACCCCGGCTGGCCGCAGACCTCCCAGTACGAGTTCCTCGCCGACAGCATGTGGAGCGACTTCGCCTACGGGCGCAACGCCGTCTACCCCGATGGCCACCACGGCAACGCCCTGCTGTCGAAATACCCGATCATCGAGCACCGCAACCTCGACGTGTCGATCACAGGCCCCGAGCGCCGTGGCCTGTTGCACTGCATCCTCGATGTGCCCGGGCAGCGCCAGGTGCATGCGATCTGCGTGCACCTGTCATTGCTCGAGCGTCACCGGCAGAAGCAGCTGCGCCTGCTGCGCAAGCTGCTCGACGCCTTGCCGGCGGATGCCCCGGTGATCATCGCCGGCGACTTCAACGACTGGCAGTTGCGCGGCAACCGCACCCTGGGCCGCGAGCGCGGCCTGCACGAGGCCTTCGAACGCCACCATGGCCTGCTCGCCCGCACCTACCCGGCGCGCCTGCCGCTGCTGCGCCTGGACCGCGTCTACCTGCGCAACGCCGAGAGCCACGCCCCGAAGATCCTCGGCCACAGGCCCTGGACACACCTCTCCGATCACCTGCCGCTGGCGGTGGAAGTCCGGCTCTAGCAATGATTCGGCATAGCCGGGCAGCGGCAAAGAACCTTCCTCGCTATAGGCGCATCGTTTACTCATGTATTCAATGAGTTACACCTTGTCCTGCCACCTTGTCGGCGTTTCCACGTTTTCTTGACGCAGGCGCCGACCTCTCCTTAGCTGAACGTTATCACCAGTCGTGAAAAACTCGCGCCGGGCCTCTAGCTCGCGCCTTTCGTGCGCGCTCGGGCCGGCTTGCGTGCTGGTTTGGGTCGCCCTCTGTTCGGTCGTACAGCTCGTGACATCAGGCCAGGTCCTTGGGCTGTACACACACAACAGAGGAGATCCGCCATGAAAAGAACCTCGAATCCTGTGCGTTTCGACTGCATTTTCTGCGCGGTTTCCACGTCGCTGCTCCTGGCAACCCCGGTGGAAACCTTCGCGCTCGACCTGCAGGAGGAGGAGGCGCCCTTCGCCGCCCTGCTGCAGCAGCCGACGATGCCGCAACTGTCCCTGGACCCGGTCAGCGCCAGCGGCCTGGGCCTGAGCGCTTTGCACGCCTTCTCCGAGCAGATGGTCGAGCGCCACGGGCAGGCAGCCCCGGACCTGGTCACCAGCCAATGGGCGCAGTTCTTCCCCGGCAGCCCCCGCCTCGGTGCGCAGGCGCCGGAGCAACTGGAGGCGCCCAGCCAGCAACTGATGATCGGCCCGGACCTGTTCGTGCGTGAAACCGCCAGTGGCAATGTCCATCGCGCGGGGATATTCGTCGGCCACAACAACCTGCAAAGCAGCTTAAACGGCACGCGCAGGCTGCTGGGCGACAAGCAGAAGAACGCCGTCAACCTCAGCGGCGAGAGCTTGGGGGTGTACTGGAGCATGACTCACGAGCAAGGCTGGCACCTCGATGCCGTGGCCATGGGCACGCGCATCGACGTCAATGGCCGCGGCGAGAGCGGCCAGCGCCTGAACGACAGCGGCCATGCGATGACCTTCTCGGTAGAAGGCGGCTACCCCATCGGCCTGGGTGGCGGCTGGGTGATCGAGCCCCAGGCACAGTTGATCAACCAGCAGTTCTTCCCTGGCAACCAGGTACAGGAAGAAACCCTGCAGGCCTTCGACAGCCAACCGAGCTGGAGCGGCCGGGTCGGCGCCAGGCTGTCGGGGCGCTACGAAGTGCGCGGCATGCCCATCGAGCCCTATGTGCGGACCAACGTCTGGTATGACTTCAACAATGCCGAGCCGGTGAAGCTGGACCAGGTGGACAAGATCTCCAGCTCGCGCAATTCCACCACCGTCGAGCTGGGGTTGGGGCTGGTGGCGCGGGTCACGCCCAAGGTGGCGTTGTTCGTCAGTGCCGACTACAGCAGCGATGTGGATGACAATGACCTCAATGGGCTGATCGGCAGCCTCGGGGTCAGGATGCGTTGGTAGCCTGTACCGGCCCCTTCGCGCGGTTCGCCGCCAAGGGGCCGGTACGACCGACTCATCAAGCGGGCTTCATCACCCTCAGGGATGGACCTGCCCAAGCAGGGTACGCGGCAGCCTGAAGCCCTTGAAGGGCTGCTGGGTAATGGGGTTGAACGCTTTTTCGGCGCTCAGCCGATAGCGCATCACGCCATCCCCCGTTTTGAAACCGAGGTCCACGCTGGTCGCGGTCCGGCCATTGAGCGCACCCCGGCTGAGCAGGCGGAACATCGACCAGGGGCCGCGATACTCCAGGCTGCTGCTGTTGCCATTGCGCCTGAGCAATGTGAGGTTGCTGCGCACCTGCTGCCCCAGGGTATTGGGCCAAACCACACCCGTGATCTGGCTCGGGCCGTGGGTGTAGGAAATCAATTGGCCATCCAGGTCCAGCAGGCTGGTGCGCTGGTTCGCGCTGAGCCCCAGCGGCTCGATGCTGAACTGCACGCTGAGGTTGCCGCGTTGATCGAAGAAGGTCTCGCGGATGCGGTCTGCCGCTGCCAACTGCTCGATCAGGTCGCTACGGATCAGCGACTCACCGTGCTGGCCAGGCTGCAGCGCCTCGAGATTGTCCTTCAGGAAGACCTTGAGGTACTGGTCCTGGAACTGCTGCAAGCGCCCCTTGGGCCCGAAGAACGCCTCGAAGTCATCCAGCGAAGCATCGGGCGCCCGAACGACGAAGGGATAGCGCCCCGCCAGCCGCTGCTGGAAGAAGCTGTACACCTCGGCATCCCAACGCCGCTCCAGCTCGCGCAGTGCCTCGACATTCAGTACGTAGGCGGTTTGCTCGGCGACTTTCCTGACCTGTTGCTTGATGGGCTCGGGCAGCCCGGTGGCGATGCGTTGCAGGTTGCCGATCGGGTCGGGCGCCGTCATCGAGAAGCGCTGGAGTACCGCGTGCAATGCGGCCTTGCCTCGGTCCGGGCTGTCCTGCACCGCTTTCGCGTAGCCGTGGACGGCGATGATGGCGTCGAGCGTTTCATCGTAGTAGCTCGGGCTCTCTCCTTTTGGCTGCAACAGGGCATTCAAGCCCGCGAACGCCCGCTGAATCCCCATGGCCTGCTGTTGCTCGAATGCACCACCGACACGCTTGAGCACGGCGGCCTCGCCCTGCTCTGCTGCAGCCGGCGCCGAGGACAGGACGGTATTGTCCCGCACGGTTTCCAGCAGCCGCTGCAACGGCGCCGCAGGCCCCGTCAGTTGTTCGAGTATCGAGACGCCATGGTTCAGGTCATGGAAGTCGGCCACCGCGAAGGCATTCAAGGCCCGCCGCCAGCTGTCGATGTAGTCGCTGCTGTACAGGTTGCCAATGCGTTCGGTCAAGGCTTCGCGGTCGGCATCGGTGTAGTGCGCCTGGTCGCGCTCACCCAACGCCCACTGGTCGATCATCGCCATCTCGGTGAGCTGTTGGCTGCGTGGCTCGAAGTAGTCCTTCAAGCCTTTGGCCGTCAGCAGCGGGGCCAGCCGGATGCCGTCGTACCCGTGCGCGGCACCGGCGGCCGGCTGGTAGACGATATCGAATGCCGGCCCGACCTGGTTGCGCAGGTCCAGGCCAGTG
Organism: Pseudomonas sp. Tun-23181; assembly: GCF_057415455.1. Taxonomy (NCBI): domain Bacteria; kingdom Pseudomonadati; phylum Pseudomonadota; class Gammaproteobacteria; order Pseudomonadales; family Pseudomonadaceae; genus Pseudomonas; species Pseudomonas sp. Tun-23181. Next base: position 5,826,336 of record NZ_CM171630.1, on the reverse strand, counting down.
TGCAACCGCTCCCGCGCCTGCTGCTTGAGGCTGGCGTACACGCGCTGCGGCAGCGGGACCTTGCGCAGCGATTGCTGGGTTTCACTGACGCGCTGGCGATACTGCGACAAGTCGGTATCGGCATAGGCCAAGGCGTACTCCAGGTGGCGCATCAAGTCTCGCTGCAGTTGCCCTTGCCCAGGGAACGCGAGCTGCCACTGCCGGGCCATCCAGTCCTCCACCCAGCCAGGGCGACGGTTCTGGCGCTCCTCGATCATTCGATAGACCCTGAGCGCAGCCATCTGTCGTTCGCTGCCCTCGGGGGCGGCACTCATGGCATCGACGACACCACTGGCAATGGCCGGCAGGAAGCGTCGCGACAACAGGCTCAGATAAGCCTCATCGACCCTTGGCCCAATGTCACGCCCTTGATAAAGGCCGAAATCGGCCACGCCCGGCCATGCCGAACGGTAGTCACCGAATACGGAAACCGCATCGCGAATCTGATCCAACGGCGCCAACAGGTTCCGCCCGGTCGGGTCCACCTGCTGGTCCACATGCTGGAGGCTGAATGCCTGGCTCTTGGCCAGCACGCTGGTCGCCTTGGCCCCGTTGATATCGAAGTAGCGCTGCCAGTTGGCGACGGCAATGGCGATCGCCAGGGCGCCTACCCCCGAACCGACCCACAACAGGTGGCGCTTGTGGCGTGCCACTTTCACGTTGTCGCCGGCAAGGCCCGCTTCTTGATAGATGACGCGCTGGAAGACCTGCTGGGTGAAATAGACCGATGCCTTGCCCTGCGGCTTGCCTTCGCGCAAGGGGGGCTCGGCCACGTAGGGCTGTGCCGCCTCGCGGACGAACGCATTGCGCGTTTCGCCTTGCTGAAGCACCGAGGACCAGTACACCCCTCGCACCAATGCCGGCGTGGTGAAGCGGTCGCTCGCCAGCACCTCGCGCAGAAAGTTCAGCAAGGTCGGGCGCAGGCCCATCAACTGCGCGTGCAACGACGTGAGGCCCTCGCGCTGTCGCGGGCAGCCCAACACACACAGGTGCTCCAGCATCTGCTCATACAGCCGGACGATCAGTTGATCGTAATGATCGGCGAACTCGTCCAACCAGGCGTCGAACGTGCCAATGGTCTCCAGCTTGAAGGTGAACCCCAGCATTTGCTCGCGTTGCGAGTCCGAAAGGCGAGCGAAGAACGGCTCGAAACCGTCCAGCAAGTCGACCTTGCTCATCACCACGTAAAGCGGCAGGCGTGAACCCAGCTGGCTGCTCACTTCATGCAAGCGCGTGCGCAGCACATGGGCGAGCGCGGTGCGTTGGGCGGGCGTGGCGTGCAACAGCGATGACAGATCGACGACCAGCAGCAGGCCATTGAGGGCCCTGCGGCTTCGGTTGCGCACCAACCAGCCCAGCAAGTGGTTCCAGAGCTTGGATGGAGTAGCGGCTGGCACTGCAGGTTGTGTGTCGCCTGCCCCACCGGGCACGTGATTCCCCAAGGAGGCCTGGGTGAGGAATTCGCCTGGCGGGTCGAGAATGACGGCCTCATTGCCGATCCACCACTGCACCGGATAGGGGACGTCTTCGGCGTGGCGGCCACGGGCCTGGGCCTGGTCGATACGGGTCAGGGAAAAACACTGGTTCGAGTGCTCGATGAAACGGCTCTTGCCGGCCTGCTCTTCGCCCAGCAGCAGGTACCAAGGCAGCCGATACAGCGCCCGACGCCCACCCGCATGCTCGAGGTAGTTCGCCAGCCCCCGGTTCAGTGCCTGCTCCTGGGCCATGACGAACGGCAGGCAAGGATCGGCCTCGGCCGCGAGCGCCTGCCGACGCTCCGCTTGCAGCCGACGAAACCGCACGCGCAGAACGAGCGACCAGCACAGCAGCGGCACCAGGACGAGCACCAGGCTGGCCACGCTGCGCTGCGCCACGTTCGCCAGTAGCTGTTGCCCACGCCAGGTCCAGTGCGGGCCAAGCCACCAGATGGCGACCAGCATCAGCAAGGCCCCCACCCCGAGCAGCAGCGGCATCGCCACGCCGATGCGCGTGACCAGCGGCAAGCCCCAACGTTTGAATGATGTCCAGAGTCGATTCATGAGGGCTCCTAGTCCTTGTCCTGATCGATCAACACCGAAGCGGCGCTGTATTGCTGGAGCCGTTGGAAGACCTCCGGCTCCCACGCATCGGCGGTCGTTTGCTGCATGGTCCGGGCAACGCTGGCGCACAGGTCCTGGGCGAGCCACGAGAGGCCCCGCGCGGCGAGCAGGTCGGCGGCGATCACCGTGCTGTGGCAGCGCTCGCGAGGCGCGCGAAAGTCCGCTTGCATGCCCTGTAGCCGCAGCAGCACGGGTTCCACACCGCCAGATTCCAGCTGGCTGAACAGTTCCTCGCGCAGGCCGCCGAACGCGTGCGAAGGCGCCCCTTGGCCAGCCTGGGCCTGCCCACCTGCGAGCCACGCAAGGCTTTGGTCATCGACGAAGGCCGTGCCATCGCTGAAGCGCAACTGCTGCAGCGCGGGCAAGCGCTGCACGAACCGGGCGCAGGTACTACGAATGGCTTCGGCCACCTCACCCATCGCCAAACGGGTAGCGACGGTTGCCGCCAGGAAGCTGCCGCGAATCCAGTACGGCGAGGCGGTCACGCTCTTTTCGATGCGCAGCAGCAAGGCGGGGTCGATCGCCGTGCCGGTAATCGCCTCTTCGTAGCCCAGGGCGATATCCGCCGGCACCGCCATCAGCTCCGTGCGGTGCTCGTGCCTGGCCATCGGCGCCGCCTGGATATGGGCCCACAAACCGAAACGGCGCAGTTGGTAGCCGGTGGGGTCGTATGGGTCTTGCTGGTTGATGAACTCGGCCATGCTCAACACGGCTCGGCGCGTCTCGCGCTCGTTGCCCAGGGAGATGCTGGTCTTGGCCGGAGCGAAGGCATCGACCAGGGGTGCCGACTCGGCCTTGGGCGTTGCCGTCTTGGCCGTGCAGGCCTGCACACTGCCGTTGGCGAGCGTCACCTGCGCGAGCAGCGAGCGCTCCAGCTCGCCCAAGGCAGCCGAGTCGAGCTGCGCCGTATCCGCCTGCTGCTGCAGGCGCGTCAATGCGCGCTGGGCGGCCGCCGCGTGGGCCGGCGTGTAGGTAAAGCGGTCCAGCCGGGGCAACGCTTCGGCCAAGCGACCGGTGACCAAGCCCACCCACTTGCGCTTGGCCAAGAACCCCTTGGGGCCTGGCTTTGGGTGAGCGGACTCCCAGTAGCGTTCGACCATTCCAGCCAGCAGTTCCAGGGTGAACCCCCAACGCTCCCAGCAACCGCTGCGCAACCAAGCGACACTCAAATGCCCGACGATCCGCAGGTGCTTGCACTGCTGGCTCAAGTACTGGCGGGAGGCTTCCTCGATGTAGGACCAGTCGATGGAGGCCTCCTGCAGGCCACCCAGCTTGACCATCTCCTGGTCGATCGCCTGGTAGGTTTCATCCTCGACATCGAACAGGCCCGCAGGCGCCTCCGGGTCGATGGGCGCCAGCAGCAGGGCGATTTCCTGCGCCGAGACCTGCGCTACCAGCGACATGCTTGACGCGCCTGCTCGATCAGCGGGTCCAGGCCCTGGGCGTCGAAGCTCAGCCCGTCGACGACGGGATGATCGCTGACGACATGGATACGGTGCGCGCCGATCACCGGCTTGATCTGCTCGATGGCCGGCAATCCCCTGCCCGCATCGAGTACCTGGCCATTCTCCATCACCTGCCAGGGCGTCGCGTTCGTCGCCCCTCGCTCACCTTGCAACTGCACCTTTACCCACTTGGCCTCGAGGGGTTGCCCGACGATCAACTGCAATCTCGAGATGTTCTGCACACAACTGATAGCGAGGTAGGGGCGCGGCTCGGGGGAGGCTATCGCGGGCGCCGAGATCAATACCCGCCTATGCCCTGCCAGCCCTTCGTCCTCGGCGCTCAGGCGGAACGTCAGGTCGTCTGGCGCGCGCTGGGCCTCGTTGGCCATCACGCGGCGCAAGGTCGGCGAATCCTGCTCAGGTGCAGACCAAGTCGACCTCGGCAGGCGCACCGGCGTCCCGGCGGCCTGATCGAAGCAAGCCAAACGCTCGAGGTTGGACACGATCGTAGGGCAATCCCGCGCCGTGCTCGCCAGCACGGGCCCAATACAAAACAGCAACGAAAGACCAGCGCCATAGACATAGCGGGTAATCATCGTAAGTTCACTCTTTTCCCAAAAGTACAAATGCCCTACATAGGGCGAAAGTGTTCTCCGACACTCATGCGCCACGACAGCGATCAAAGAAGCCCGGCAGAATGGGCACGAGACTATTACACAGACCCAAGCGCATACAAATAAATATTCCCTTACATTTTTAAACTCGACCAGACGCCATATTTCCATGCATGGTTTTTTAGAGCAACGACAAGCAACCAAACATAACGATTATGACAAGAAAGAAACTTGGGAAAATTCCTACAAACTAATAACCCAAGTTAATATGCCTTGCGCGAAACGTCCTACACAAAACGGGGAGTTACGCGCCGATGTCCAGAAGTACAAGTTCCGTCGCGCCTAAAGAGCGCATCAACATCAAATATGTACCGGCCGCAGGAGACGTGCAGGCCGAAATAGAGCTGCCTCACAAGATGCTGGCCCTGGGCGACTTCGGGCTGGATGACGCCCGCGCGCTCGAAGACCGCCCGGTCATGCGCATCGACAAGCACACTTTCAACGATGTGTTGAGAGACGCAGGTGTCGGCCTGTGCCTGTCGGTCCCCTCCATGCTCGACCCAGCCGCCGACAGCGAACTGGCGATCAACCTGCAGTTCAAGTCGATCGACGACTTTGGGCCGGATCACATCGCGCGCCAGGTGCCGGAGCTGAACAAGCTGCTGGAGCTGCGCGAAGCGCTGGTGGCCCTGAAGGGCCCGCTGGGCAACGTCCCCACCTTCCGCAAACGGTTACAGCAGCTCCTGAACGATGAAGGCGCCCGTCGACAGCTTGCGCACGAACTGGAACGGGTGCTTGAAGCGCCGAAAGAAGCCTGAACCAAACGTGGCCCCACACAGGGTCGAGCAAGACAACGGAGCGCCCCCCGATGCCAACCCAGAACAGCACAACCCTTGCAACTGACGTTGTAACCGAGGCTTCAAGCAACACCACATTGCTCGACCAGCTCATGGCCGAAACAATGCTGGTGCCGACTCAAGAAGGCTATCAAGTTGCCCGGCAAGGCGTGGCAGCCTTTATCACGGAAATACTCAAGAGTGATGATCCCGATCAACGCATCAACAAACATCGCGTCGATCAAATGATTGCCGAAGTCGACCGGGTGCTCGGCAAGCAGATGGACGCCATTCTGCACCAGCCTGATTTCCAGAAACTTGAAGCCGCCTGGCGCAGCCTCAAACTTCTGGTCGACCGTACGGACTTTCGCGAGAACATCAAGCTTGAAGTCCTGCATGCCAGCAAAGAAGACTTGCTCGACGACTTCGAGAATGCCGCCGATATCACCTGCAGTGGACTTTACAAACATGTCTATACCGCCGGCTATGGCCAGTTCGGTGGCGAGCCGATCGCGGCCATGGTGGGTAACTACAGTTTCGGCCCCTCTTCTCCCGACATCAAACTACTGAGCTACATGGCGTCGGTAGGCGCCATGTCCCATGCGCCCTTCCTGACCGCGCCCGCACCTGAGTTCTTCAACCTGAGCAGCTTCGAAGACCTGCCCAACCTGAAGGAGATCAAAGACATCTTCGCCGGCCCACGGCATGCCAAGTGGCGCGCCTTGCGCGACAGCGAAGATGCCCGTCATATCGCACTGGTCGGGCCTCGTTTCATGCTCCGATCCGCTTACCACCATCAGCAGCAGCCGATCGACAGCTTCAACTATGACGAGAACATCGACGGCCAGCATCAGAACTACCTGTGGGGCAACTCCGCATTCCTGCTGGCCAGTTGCATCAACGACAGCTTTGCCCGCTACCGCTGGTGCCCGAACATCATTGGCCCGCAGTCGGGCGGCGCCGTGGAGGACTTGCCCGTCCACCTGTACGAGTCGCTGGGGCAACTGCAAGCGAAGATCCCGACCGAAGTGCTGATCTCCGACCGCAAGGAGTTCGAACTGGCCGAGGAAGGCTTCATTGCCCTGACCATGCGCAAGGACAGCGACAACGCCGCGTTCTTCTCCGCCAACTCGGTGCAAAAACCCAAGACCTTCCCCAAGACGCCCGAAGGTCTGCAGGCCCAGACCAACCACAAGCTCGGCACCCAGTTGCCCTACCTGTTCATCGTCAACCGGCTGGCCCACTACATCAAGGTGCTGCAGCGCGAGCAGATCGGCAGCTGGAAGGAACGGCGCGACCTGGAGTCCGAACTCAACAAGTGGATCAAGCAGTACGTCGCCGACCAGGAAAACCCCTCGGCCGATGTACGCAGCCGCCGTCCCTTGCGAGCCGCCAGGGTCGAAGTGTCGGACGTGGCAGGTGACCCGGGCTGGTACCAGGTCTCGCTCGCCGTGCGGCCCCACTTCAAGTACATGGGCGCGAACTTCGAAATCTCCCTGGTCGGCCGCCTCGACACGCCATGACGGGCCTCTTCGACCGCCTGACAGCGCAGGCGCCGACCTGCCGGAGCCACGCCCGACAGGAACCGGCTGGGCACCGGTTCGAGGTGATCAAGCGCCACCTCGAAACGCTGCTCAACACCCGCCAGGGTTGCTCGCAGAGCAGCCCTGACCTGGGCCTGCGCGACTTCAACGGGCATGCCCTGAACAGCGGCGACTTGCTGCAGCAGGTGAGCGCCGACATTCGCCGCACCATTCTGCGCTTTGAGCCGCGCATCCAAGTATGTGCGCTGAAGGCCGTGCCTGATGCCCATGCCCCGCTGGAGCTGCATTTGCGGCTGGACTGCCAGGTGCAGGTGAACGACCGCATGGAGCAGTTGCAGATCGAGCTGCTGGTCAATGGCCACAACCGTTACACCCGAGTAAGGTAGCCATGTCGTTAAAGGACCGATTCAGCGAAGAACTTCGCTACCTGCGCGAGCTAGGGACAGATTTCGCAAAGGACAACCCACAGCTTGCCCGCTTTCTCGGCAAGGACAGCAGCGACCCCGACGTCGAGCGCCTGCTGGAAGGTTTTGCCTTCCTGACCGCCAAGCTGCGGCTCAAGCTCGAGGACGACCTGCCAGAGCTGACGCACCCCATGCTGCAGTTGCTCTGGCCCAACTACCTGCGCCCGCTACCCAGCGCCACGATCATCCAGTTCACCCCGCTGGAGCAGTCGCTCAGCCAGTCGCACAGCGTGCCCAAGGGTTCGCGGCTGTTCTCCCACCCCGTGGACGGCATCGCCTGCGAATACCGCACCTGTACCGAGGTGAAACTGTACCCGTTCGCCATCTGCGGCGCGGACGCGACCCAGACACTGGACAGTTCGATCGTTCGCCTCGAACTCAATCCGCTGGTTGAGCGCCCCTTGAACACCTTGGGATGCGACAGCCTGGACATTCACCTGAGCGGCGAGGACCGCTGCGCCCGCACGCTCTACCTGTGGCTGTCGCACTACCTCGAGCACATCAGCGTGACCATCGACGGCGAGGTTCGCCGGCTGCCGGCCAGCAGCGTGGCCTTTCCCGGTTTCAGCCCAGACGAAGCGCTGTTGCCCTATCCGCCGAATGTCTTCGATGGCTACCGGATCCTGCAGGAGTACTTCGTTTTCCCGCAGCGTTTCCACTTCTTCAGCCTGACGGGCCTGGGCCGGCTCTGGCCCGACCAGAGCAGTCAGAACGTCTGCATCGCGTTCCACTTCACCCGCCAGCTGCCCGACTCGATACGGGTCGGCAAAGACGACTTCAGCCTGTTCTGCACGCCCGCGGTCAACCTGTTCAAGCACAGCGCCGAGCCTATCGACCTGTCTGGCCATGACGCCCAGGTTCAGTTGAAACCCAGCGGCAAGCCATCGCATGCCTACGAAATATTCAGCGTCGACCAGGTGATCAGCACCCGAACGACGGCAGATGGCAGCCCCGGTGAACCGCTGCGGGCATTCCGCCCCTTCGAGTCGTTCGCCCATGAGATCGAGCATGTCCAGGGCCGCACCACGCTGTACTACCAGTGCCAGATCGAGAACTCGTTGCGCGGTGATGGCGTCATTCACCGCATAGCCTTCGTCCGCGCCGACGAGAGTGCCTATATCGGCGAACTGGAGACAGCCTCCATCGACCTGACCTGCACCAATCGGGATCTGCCGCTGGCCCTGGGCATCGGCGATATCAGCGTGATCACCGAAGTCACGCCGCCCCTGGCCAGCTACCGCAACATCTGCCGCCCTACCCGCCCCTATCGACCGGTGCTGGATGGCCAACTGCAATGGGTACTGATCTCCAACCTGTCGCTCAACTACCTGTCGCTGCTGTCGGCAGAACCCCTCAAGGCACTCATCGGTGCCTATGACTTCGCTGCCTTGCATGACATCCAGCAAGCGCGCGCCACCCGCAAGCGCCTGAACGGGATCAGCGAGGTACGCACCGAACCGCTGGACTGGCTGATCAAGGGCTTGCCCATTCGTGGCCTGCGCACCCGACTGAAGCTCGACCAGGACGCCTTCCTCTGCGAGGGCGATCTCTACCTGTTCAGTTGCGTGCTCTCTCGCTTCTTCGCCCTGTACGCCAGCATCAACGCCTTCCACCAACTGGAAGTGATCAACACCACCAACAACGAGCACTACACATGGCCATTGCTGACCGGCAAACAACCTGTGATCTAGCCGACACGCTGCTCGCCGAGGCGCACCGGCACAACTTCTTCCAGTTGTTGGAGAGGCTGCATGGCTTGCATGGTGACGACCTGGAGCCACGCTGGCCGGATGAGCGCACACGGCTGCGGGTGCGGCTTGCCAGCGATCCACGGCTGGCTTTTCCAGCCTCGGACGTGCTGAACGCGCAACGCCTCCCAGGCCAGGACGCGCGTTATCGCGTCTGCACCACGTTCATGGGCCTGCACGGCACCGACTCGCCGCTGCCCACCTACTACCTCGAACAACTGGCCTACGAGCATGCGCAAGGCCTCGGTGTACGCCCGGCATTCTTCGACTTCTTCAACCACTACCTGCTCAGCCTGCTGCACCGCATCTGGCGCAAGTACCGCTATTACATCCGCTTCCAGACAGGCGCCCGCGACGAGTTCTCGCAGTACGTATTCGCCCTGATCGGCCTCAATGACAAGCATCTGCGAGGCGACACGGCACTGCCCTGGAGCCGCCTGCTCAGCTTTGCCGGTGTGATCGCCAGCCGCAGCCGTGCGCCCGGTACGGTGGCCGGCATCATCGCCCATTGTTTCGACCTGGAAAGTGTGCACATCCGCGAGTTCGAGGCCCGCTCGGTGCCCACCGCCGCCCCGCAGCGCGTGAGCCTGGGCCTTGCCAATGGCTGCCTGGGCAGCACCTTCGTGGTCGGCAGCCGCACACGCACCCGTAGCAGCAAGTTCACCCTCATGATCAGCGACCTCGACCAGGCGCAGTTGCGCGACTTGTTGCCGAGCGGCGTCAACTTTGGCCGCTTGCGCGCACTGATCGACTTCCTTCTGCGAGACGGCCTGGCCTACGACCTGGAGCTGCGCCTGAAGCACAACGCGCTCTCGCCCTTCTGTCTGCACCGCAGCCAAGGCGCCCACCTGGGCTGGACCAGCTTCATCGACGACAGGCATGGCACCAAAAGCCCCGTCGTCCGTATCCGAGGGCGCTCATGAGCACATTGACCCTGAGCATCGGCAACCTCGAACAGCTGGAGCACGGCGTCACCGCCCGTCATCGGTTCGACTGCAACGGCGGCACCATCGGCAGCCAAGGTGCCGACTGGCTGCTCTGGGACCGTGCCCGAGGCATCCAGCCGATCCACTGTGAAATTCGCTGGATCGAGGGCAGCTTCTGCGTCATCGACCATTGCAACCAGACCTTTCTCAATGACAGCCCGCTGAGCCTGGGACAACGCCCGCCTGTGCGCCTGCCGGAAGGGAGCTGCCTACGGATCGGGGCCTACCGGGTGCAGGTTCACCTGCAACACGACCCGGACAGCCGACGCTCCCTGGAGGCGTTGTTCACCCCTGGGCAGCAGGTGCTCGACGCCTTGCTGGCCGATGCGGCCAGTACCTGGCATGACGAACCCGACCTGGCGGGCTCACCTGTAGCCGATATCCGCGAGGCGTTCGAGCCAGGCATCGGACACGACCCTTTAGCGGCACTGGATGCGCTGCATCGAACAGCGACCGCCGACGAGAACGCCGTGCAACGCCTCATCACCGGAGAGCCGTCATGAAGCGTCGGCCATTGATGACCGTCGCACTGTCGCTTGCACTCGTTGGCGCTTCTGGCTGCACGGCCTTGGGCAAGGTGGGCAAGGTGCTCATGGACCCTTCCGTGCCTGTCGGAGCCCCGAACGATCAGCCAACCGAAGTCGCCTTCAGCATGAACGCCAGCCCTACGCTCAACGGCAACCCCAACAGCCTCGATACCACGGTTGAAAAAGCCGGCACCCTGGAGCCCAGCCCCTACGCGGTGAGTCTCGCCGCAGGCGATCCCTACGCGCTGACCGAGAAGGTCGGGACCTTGCTCGAATACCTGCAAGCGCAGTTTCCGGCCATGTCTCCCCTGCAGGACCTGCCGGAGGACGAGGATGCAGCGCAGGCCTTGGCTCGCTCGCCCATGGAGGAACGCGCGCCCGGTAGCTACGACGACCCCACGGTCATACTCGACCTGCCGAATCCTGCCCCGGTAGCGGCAGAGCAGATCGCCACGCCCATCGCCATCAAGATTTTGCAGCTGCGCGATGACTCCCTGCTGCGCAACAGCGTGTATCAACTGCTCGCGCAAGACCCGGCCAAGACACTGCGCAGCACCTATATCCGCGACGACGACTACCTGCTGTTCCCTGGCCAGTTCAAGTTCGTGCCCTTCGAGCCTCTCCACGCCGACACCCGTTTCATCGCGGTGATCGGCGACTACGCAAGCCAGGAGAACGCCACCTGGCAGCAGGTGCTGCGCATCGCACCGCGCGGCCGCCAGATCGTCCTCTCGGTGCTGGTCAACGACACGCAGATCGTACTCAAGGAGCAAGACTGATGCGCTCTCCTTGCACCCGCCCCTCCCCCCTTTCCTCTGCAAACCCGGAGCGCCCATGAGTTCACGCAACCCCGTCATCTGGCCTGAAGGCCTGTTCGTCAAGCCGCAGCATTTCCAACAAGCGGCGCGGGCCAGCGAAGCGGCGTTCCACCAGCGCCTGAGCAGCCTCAATGCCGCCTTCTACGGCTTCAGCGAACTGCAGTTGAACGACGAGTACCTGAGCCTGGGCAGGATCGCGATCACACGGGCACGGGGCATCATGCCGGATGGCACGGTGTTCGACATTCCTGGTGATCTGCCACCACCTGCGCCGCTGGAAATCGACGACGACGCGACACAGGACAGCGAGGTGTACCTGTGCCTGCCGTTGCGTACCGAAGGTGGCCGCGAGGTGAGCTGGCCAGACAATGCCGCCAACTTTCGCTATGTCGCCCAGGCGCAGGAAATCAAGGACACCCACACCGCCGACGGTGACTTGGTACACGTGGACCTGGCCGTGCCCAACCTGCAACTCAAGCGCAAGGCCGAGGACAGCAGCGCCTATACCCGCCTGGCCCTGGCTCGTATCCGGGAAAAGCGCCCAGACGGCAGCCTGCAACTGGACGAAGCCTTCTACCCCACCAGTGTTTCGCTCCAGGCGGTGCCGGCACTCAAGCGCTTTCTCGACGAGATCACCCACACCCTGCGCGAACGCGCCCGCAACCTCGCGGCGCGCATGGGAGCGTCAGGCCAGTCCGGTGTCGCCGACATTCGCGACTTCAATCTGCTGCAAGCCATGAATCGCTGGTGGCCGTGCTTTCAACACCTGGCACGCCAGCCCCATACCCACCCCGAGCAGCTCTACCTCAGCCTGAGCCAGGCCTGCGGCGAACTGGTGACCTTCACCGATGAAAACCGGCTGCCGCAGGACTATCCGGCGTACCACCACAGCGCCCTGCACACCTCTTTCAAACCGTTGGAGCAGACCCTGCGCCGCGCCCTGAGCACGGTGTTGCAGCCTCGCGCGATCTCACTGGCGCTGGAGTCACTCGAGTTCGGCGTCATGACCAGCACATTGGAAGACCGGCGCTTGATCGATGAAGCGGACTTCATCCTCGCCGTGCGCGCCAGCCTGCCACCGGACACCTTGCGCCAGCAGTTCGTGCAAAAGGCCAAGGTCACCTCGCTGCAAGCGCTGAACGACCTCGTGCCGCTGCAACTGCCTGGTATCCCGCTGCTGCCATTGCCGGTGGCACCACGGGAGCTGCCCTTCCATGCCGGCTTCAGCTACTTCGAGCTGGACCGGCGCAACCCCGCCTGGCAGGCCATGCAGGGCAGCAACGGGTTTGGCTTCCATATTGCCGGCGACTTCCCAGGCCTTGAACTGCAGTTCTGGGCGATCAGGAGCGAATGAAATGGAAAACACGCGGAACACTATCGAGGGCGCGACCGAGGGTCCCTTGCTGACGCGACTTCAAGGGACGCAGGGCAGCGAACAGCCTTCCACGGATCAAGCAGAGCCCAAAATCGATCCCCTGTTCAAAAAAGGCTACCCCGCCGACCCGGAGTTCCGATTGCGCGGCGGCTATGCCAACCCGATGGTCGATGCCGCGATGCCGCTGTTCGGCTTGGTGATGCGCCTGCGCACGCTCGATGCGCTGCCCAATATCGATGACGTGCACAAGCAAGTGCGCAACCAGATCACCAACATCCTGGAAGAAATGCGCCAGCACGCCTATGAGCCCGCGCATCTGCTGGCCTATTCCTATGCCCTGTGCCTGTACCTGGACGAAGCGGTGATGCACCGCCCCTGGGGCAAGAACTCCTGTTGGAGCCATGAACCGCTGCTCAGTATCTTCCATCACGAGACCTGGGGTGGAGAGAAGTTCTTCACGGTGCTCTCGCGATTGATGCAGGAGCCACAGCGTTACCAGGACGTTCTGGAGTTCATGTACTTGTGCCTTTGCCTTGGCCTGAAAGGCAAGTACGCCATCGCGCCCAAGGGCGACGAAGCGCTGCAGGCCCTTATCAACAAACTGTATGGGGTCATCCGCGAACTTCGCGGCCCGGTGCCGGAGCAGCTCTGCGACCCACTCAGCAATGTCGCCCCACGCAACTACCGCATGCACCGGCAATGGCCGTGGTGGAGCCCATTGGTGATTTCCGCGGTGGTCATGGCGGTGATCTACGGGGTGTACAGCTATCGCCTGCACCTGATCACCACCGAGGTGCTGGAGTCGCTGAACGGCATTTTGCAGCAGTAGCGCGCACGTGGCCTGACATCACTGAACCCAAAGAATCCGCGAGGTTCACGCCTCGCCAGAAAGCCCATCGTTTCCGATGGCCGCGCCGCCGATGGTGTGCGTGTTTAACCACCTGGACGCAGGAGTATCTGCCATGCCAACACCCGCTTATATCGTAATAGAGGGCACGACTCAGGGGCTCATTACCGCAGGCGCCTTTACGCCTGATTCGGTCGGCAATGTTTATGTCGAAGGCCATGAGAACGAGATCCTCGCACAGGAAATCAAGCATCAGGTGACCGTGCCTACCGACCCGCAAAGCGGTCAGCCCGCCGGGCAACGCGTGCATAAGCCCTTCATCTTCACCTGTGCCCTGAACAAGGCCATCCCACTCATGTATCAAGCCTTGGTCACGGGGGAGGTTTTACCTATGACAACCATCAGGTGGTACAGGACCTCGGCGGAGGGCAAGCAGGAACACTTCTTCACCACAGAGCTCGTGGACGCAATCATCGTCAACATCAATACCGTATTGCCGCACGCCCAAGACAAGGAAAACGAGCACTTCACGCAACTGGTCGAAGTATCGATGAGTTACCGCGCGATCAGTTGGGAACACAAGGCATCTGGAACCGCCGCCAGCGACGATTGGCGCAAGCCCATAGCGGCGTCTGCAGCATGATCTAGCCGCGCTGTCACCGGGCAGGACTTTCTGCCCGGTCTTCCCACACTCCCAGACGGCGGACAAGGACTTCCCATGCCTAGCCAATCCGATCTGCGTTACAGCTTCCAACCCCTTGTTGGCAACGCCTTGTTCGAGGTGGTGTCGTTCAAGCTCCACGAAGCCCTCAGCACACCCTTCACGTTGCACCTGGAGCTGGTCAGCTTCGACGACGATGTCGCCTTCGGCGAACTGCTCGACAAACCCGTCCTGTTCACCCTCTGGCGCGGTGAACGCCCGTTGCGCTACGTGCACGGCCTGGTCAGCAGCTTCAGCCAGGGCGAGAGCGGTTTCCACCGCACCCACTACCACGCCCTCGTCGAACCCCAGCTGGCCCGCGCCAGCCTGCGCTCGAACTGGCGCATCTTCCAGCACAAGAGCGTCCCACAGATCCTCGAACTGATGCTCAAGCGCCAGGGCATCACCCAGTTCGAGCTGGGCACCAGCTTCGAGCACCAGGTTCGCGAGTTCTGCGTCCAGGCCGGCGAGACCGACCTCGAGTTCATCACCCGCCTGGCCGCCGAGGAAGGCTTCGTCTACCGCTTCGAGCACAGTGCCAAGCAGCACAAGCTGCTCATCACCGACCGGCTGCTGTCGCTGGGGCTGATCAGCCGAGGGGCCCGCGAGCACGACGACGAGGATGACGGCTTCTTCGAGGACGATGAGCCCACCGCTCCCCACACCGTGCTGTACCTGGCCAACAGCGGCGGCGACCAACCCAGGCCCTGCCTGCGACGCCTGCGCTACAGCGAACAGGTGCGCAGCACACGCCAGGTGCAGCGCGACTATACCTTCACCAACCCTGGCTACCGCCAGGAACATGCCGCGAACGCCCCTGAGGTCGTTCACCCGGCGCTGGCGTATGAACGCTTCGACTATCCCGGCCGCTACAAACGCGATGCGGTCGGCAAGCCCTTCACCGAAACCCGCCTCACGGCCCTGCGCCATGACGCCCGTATCGCCGACGTCAAAGGCGACGACGCGCGCCTGCAACCGGGCCTGAGCTTCAACCTCGTCGGCCACCCGCGCGAAGACCTCAACGCGCACTGGCGGGTGATCCGCGTCACCCATGAGGGTTCCCAACTCACCAGCCTCGAGGAAGAAGCGGCCGGTGCCCATCAGGGCACACGCTACGAGCAGAGCGCGGTGCTGGTTCCCGGCATGGCCGAGTGGCGCCCCGAGCCCCAGCCCAAGCCGCGCATCGACGGCCCGCACATGGCCACCGTGGTCGGCCCGCCCGGTGAAGAGATCTATTGCGATGAGTGGGGCCGGGTCAAGGTCAGCTTCCCCTGGGACCGGGAAAGCAAGGACAACGAGTTCAGCTCCTGCTGGGTGCGGGTGTCGCAAGCCTGGGCCGGGGGTAGCTGGGGCTCGATGGCCATCCCGCGCATCGGGCAAGAGGTGATCGTCCAGTACGTCAACGCCGACCCCGACCAACCGATGATCATCGGGCGCACCTATTGCGGCAACCAGCTACCGCCCTACGAACTGCCCAAGCACAAGACGCGCATGACGATCAAGAGCCAGACCCACAAGGGCAAGGGGTTCAATGAACTGCGCTTCGAGGATGAGCTGGGGCAGGAGGAAGTGTTCATCCATGCGCAGAAGGACCAGAACAATGTGGTCAAGCATGATGAGACCACGCAGATCGGCCATGACCGCAACGAACAGGTCGATCACGACGAGACGATCAGCATTGGGCATGACCGTAGAGAGACCGTGGGTAATGACGAGCGAATCCGAATTGGCCAGGACGCATTCTTCGATGTTGGTCGCAACCAGACAATCACCGTTGGCAAAGATCAGACGTTGGAGGTAGGCAACAATCGTTTTGACAAAACAGCTGTGAATCACACCATCGAGATAGGTGGGCATCTGGAGCAAGTGGTTGAGGGGCACGCCCACCTGACCACAGGGGAAGAAATACACCAGCGTGCCAGGAAATTCATCCTGCAGGTTCAGGACGAGATTGTCCTGGAGGGTGTGGGCGGCACCCTTCTGATCGATGCCAATGGGATAACACTCAAAGGCGTCGGAGTACATATCCAGGCCCCGGTGTATGCCGAGCCGACGGGCGCAGGAAACAACCATGCGTTGTCCGGTACGCCCGCCCAAGGAAGCGGCCTGGACCGTGTGTGCGGCATGCGAAGCGACGGGCGCTGCACACGCTCTCCCTGCCCGTGCAGCAAGGAGAGCGCCTGATGAACGACCCGTATGTCGATGCAGGTTGGCCTCGTCAAAACGTCTCTACGGTACCTCAACCTGCCTGGCCACTGACCGATGCCGAGCCAGCTTGGCTTTTGATCAATGGCGATCTCGAGCCACGTTTGCCAGAAGACATCCGTAGCCTGTCGGGTCCCTGTGGCTATCACTGGGTGTGGCGTGGCACAGCAGCGGAATATGCCCCTCCTGGATATCAGACGGGCCCGCTGCTGACACGTCTCAATGAGCCATTACTGGAAAGGTTCATCCACGATTGGGGGCCGCGCCAAGCGGGCCTGATGCTGTTCGGCCCTGCTCAAATTTCTCCCCTGCTTCAGCAACTCAGAAGCATCACCCACCTCAGCTCTGCGGACGACAACTCGCTAGCCTTCCACTGGAGCCGCCCGCGCACGCTAGAGGAACTCTGCGAAGCGCTGCCATCACACTACCTGAGCAGGCTATTCAGCCCCATCCGGAGCATGCTCTGGCATAGCGGTCTGGAGCCGGATTCGTGGCTACGAGCCGATATACCCGCCAACCCATCCTCCTCCACGCTCGAAAGCCCGCCCCTGACATTGACGGTCAACGATGAGGCCGCTTTGAACAGGGCCTCCCACGCCTGGTTCATGCGCCGGACCTGTCATTTGATGAGCCAGGCACTTTCGATGCTCGGCGAGCAGCTCGCCCCCCTGAATCTCCGTCGCCAGCTCGCCAAATTCGATAAAGAGAGCGACCTCTGCGGCTTCCACCTGGAACGTGACCGTCGCTACTACATGGAGCTACGCCTGCTCTTTCCAGAGCATCCATTCGTAAATGACCAGCCTCTCTTCGACCTGCTGGTCCAATCGGAAATCCAGGGCCTGCAACGCCTGCACGAGATCAACGATCGACTCAACCAGATCTCTGCGCCGATACGACCGAGGAACACCCCATGACCATCACCTACAAACGCGCGTTGCAACCTGACCATCCCAGTGCCAAACGAGTCGGCGAGGCCATCTCGCCACCGCCATGCGAGCGCGGCATCCCTGTCTACCCCATGCGCTATGGCATCGCCGATCACCCCCTGGACCGCGACGCCTTCCCAACCCTGAGCGTGGACCACTACCCCGCCCTGCAAGGTAGCAAGTCCTATGGACTGAGGCTGCTGCGCCCAGGCAGCTACCTTTACCTGTTCTATTTTCAGCACGGGCGGATGAAGACCCGCCATTACCTGGTCACCGAAGACATCCGCTTCGCCCATCTGTGGTGGACACCAACGGACTACAGCAGCCAGGCCCCCGGCAGCCATGCTCGCCCGGACATGGCGCGCGCTACCCACTATGTGCTGGCACCGGACCCCAGCGTTGCCGATACCCTGTACCTGATGGTCAGCGAGACCCTGCTCAGCCATGCCACCTTGTGGCAGATCGAGCAGGACGAAGGTGGTCTGCGCAGCCAGCTCGCGACCACTCTCCTGCCCTCGCAGGCCCCGACGCACCCCCATGTGTTCGATTCCGCCCACGTGATCAGCGCCATGGCCGAACTCAAGATCTCCAGCCTCACCGGTGTATTCCCCACTTTCCCCGGGGCATCACAGCGGCCTGAGTTCATGCCGGTATACCGCCAGGCACTGAGCAACCTGGCCCGGCACCTGGGCCCCGGTACACGGCCCCTGGCCGTCGCGCTCCATGACCCACTCGGGGTGGTCAGTGAACTTCATCACCTGCTTACCCTGTCGGTCGAGAAGAAGACCCGTTATACCGGCCAGCATGCCCATCGGCTGCAGAGTGCCAACTTCATCGCGGGCTATTTCAATACCGCCAGCAAGGAAGCGCCACCAGGCTCCGACACGGCCAGCAGCCTCGACCGGCAACGCAAGCTGGTGGACTACCAAGGCGCCATGGACTTCCCTGGCCTCTATGCCAAGGAGGTGGCCAGGCTGGATGCAACCATTGAGGTATTGGTCCAAGACATCATCGCCTGGACCCGACTCATCGGGTCAGACCACTTGCTGGGCAAGGCGCTCGGTTGCTTTGACCTTGAGGTGACGGCAATCGCCAATGCCTACGAAGACGCAGTGTTCGACTGCATCGGCGGGTTGGTGCATTCGAAGGCGGGCCAGCAGCAGCTGGAGCAGGTGGTCATGTTGCCGCCCGGGCAGAGCCCATTCTGGCGGGCGCTGAGCAATGGCAACAAAACCCTGGCCACGCGGCTGAAAGACGCGACCGGCGATATAGCCAAGAACCTGTTCTCGGTCGTGGACAACTACCTCGAAGAGCATGTCGCGACACCTGCGACCAATGCACTGATCGGCCTGCTGCAGGCCCTGCCAGCCACTCACCAAGCCGACGTATTGGTACGCAGGCTACGCCATGTGATGGAAATCCGCTTCAACGCCACCATCGTCATGTACGACATCAGCCTGGCAGACCTGATGCGTTATTCACGGGAGTTCCAAGGGCATCAAGCGCCTAGGGGCGAGTACCTCAAGACCTGGAAGCTGCCTGAGCCCAAAGTCAGCCACATGCAATTGACTACACGGGTGCGGATCTATGATTGGGTCAAGATTGGGGAAACGACTTACCAGAAGATGGACGGTGCATCAACTGGGCAGTCCTCATTGCCGCCGAGTCGTTCTATTCAGGTAGAGGGTAACCTCTTCATCAAAATGCTAAATAAGTTGCGCTCCGCAGGAGGCTATTTATTCACCGGAGTTGGAGGATACTTAGCTATCAGCGGATTTACTAATGCGCTTCGACAGTTCCAGCGGCAGGATGAAAAGATGTTTCATCTGGGTTACCTTGCTGGAGCAACACTTTCACTTGCCAGTGCAATCATTGAAACAGGAGCGCTAGGAACTACAGCCTTCGCCACATTGCATAATAACGCAAACCTTAAAATCACTGCAAAAATACTCTCCGCAAAATTTGGAATGGCAAGATTGGCAACTGCAGGAGCAGGAGTAATTAGCTTTCTGGATGCTCTACGGGCTGCCGACTCACTTTATAATAAAAATCCCACTCAAGCGGCGATGTACTTAGGCGCAGCATTTTCTAGCGGGTTAATGGCTCTTGCCTCTTGGGGTGGGGGAACAGCGTTAGCTATAGGCCTGACCAGCGCTGCAGTTCCTGTAACAGTGCTAGGTCTCACCCCAGTGGCATGGGCAATAGTAGCTCTTGCCGCTTTTGGCCTTGGCATTGCTTTTATGGTAGGTGTAGACACAACAAAGCATGGCGCTATAGATATCTGGTTAAAACACAGCGCATGGGGAATACATCATCGCCAGTATACAAACTTACAAGAACTGGAAGCAGTTCATAGCCTATATTACCGCCCACGACTGTCAGCACAATGGAACCAAACGTTCGGATCTACAATAGGAACACTACACATTCAATGCCACCTCCCTGAAACTCAAGGAACTTTACAGGATCAATTTCAAATTCGACTCAAAGTAAAACTAGACAGTAGAAACCTCAGACAAATTAATGGCCCCATCGCCTATGCGCCAGAGGTTAGATTCATAGATTATCGATTCGAATGTATAGTCTCTAGCATCGTTCACTCTGAAAGCTTACGAAGCTGGTCGATCCAAATGCATCAAGATAGCCAGGTATCCCTTGAGTTTATGTTTATGCCGAACATAGATCAGCCTGATCTATTAATATTTCAACACGACGCCCCTACACCACTAACATTCACGTCATCCGGTTTGCTATCAGAAATCATTGACCCGGCACGCTTAGAACCAGTGAGGCCGCCCAAATGAGAGCTAAACGACTTCCTAACAAATTGAGATTGGGCGGAACGCCGCTAAGCCGACATCGAACTGACACCATCGCACCAGAGCCCGACGGTGTCAGACGTATCAACAACAAATGTATTGAACTTGAAACCTATTCAAACTTCATCTTGGGCAACAGTGCAGGATTCATCGGAATCACAATAGTGATAACGGCGTTGACAATGATTTTAGCAGCCAGCGTAAGCGACTTAAACGACCCGCAAATTATCTTAGCCATACTGGTCATAAGTCCAATAGCGCCGTGCATAGCTTGCATTCTATATTTTGCCAATGGCGCCCACCGTTGCCGTGGCACATACATCCGCATCCATCGTGGCACTCGCAAACTCTATTTCATCCCCCCCAACGATCGAAAGCGTCTTCATATAATCGACTGGGACCAGATTGAAGCAGTGGCAGGCTACATCCCTATCGTTTCGACGAGCGGCTCCGCCTCACGCCATCCGCTCTATTTGTTCGGTATTGATTACACCATGAACCCACCGATAGAAATATGCGCAGCCTGCGGCAATCTTGGTTTATACGATGGTGACCGCTCGGCTCGCTCGCTTTGGGCATACCTTCAAGCCTTCATGGCCCACGGGCCGGAAGGCTTGCCCACTCCACCTCCACTCCCTCCCCGCCTTTCCCGACGCGACGCCACTCTTCAGCCCTACCGTGACTGGTATGCGAGCCTGTGCCGCCAACTTCATAAACCTTATGGTTGGTTATGGGCCCCTATCACCATCCCCGCGTGGATCATCTGGCTGCTTATCAATGCTTACCCCGACAGCGTCGAAGCCTGGCTGCAATACAACGTTCCCTACGCCACCTTTCCTGCTGAAATCGACGTGCTATGCGGCTTCGCAGAAAAGCGCAAACCAGTGATCCGGGTGAATGGCAAACGAATTGAGCCGTGAACGAGCTCAAACTTCACGTCCGTCTCGCTGCCACTCTTACACGGCTCTTAAAATATTAATCAATCCAGCTCTCCTTGAACCTGCGAGGTCACCAGAGTGACTGAACATATTAAGCGCCTTCCTCATCGCCTAAGATTTGGAAGCACACAACTACACCACGGCCAGATTGACTCCCTCCCACAACCCGACGGTGTACGACGTATCAGCAAAAACTGTGTAGAGCTCGAAACATACACAAATTTCGGTCAAAGCGGTGCCGCTGGGTTCATTGGAATATCATTTCTAATCAGCATCATCGCAATTATCTTTGCAGCGTACATTATTGGTCCTAAAAACCTACAAGCCGAATCAATTTTTAAACTAATATTGTGGCTACCCGCACTACCGACAATAGCTTGCGTCTTTTATTTAGCAAGTGGCGCTCACCGCTGCCGTGGAGCATTTATTCGTATCCATCGCGGCATCCGTAAGCTCTATTTCATTTATCCTAACGACCGAAAACGCTTACACATCCTCGATTGGGACCGGATTGAAGCGGTCGCAGGCTACATCCCCATTGTCTCGACGGGTGTCTACACCTCACGCCATCCGCTCTATCTGTTCGGCATCGATTACGCAATGAACCCACCGACAGAAATATGCGCGGCTTGCGGTAATCTTGGCCTGCACGATGGCGATCGCTCGGCTCGCTCGCTTTGGGCATACCTTCAAGCCTTCATGGCCCACGGGCCGGAAGGCTTGCCCACCCCACCTCCACTCCCTCCCCGCCTTTCCCGACGCGACGCCACTCTTCAGCCCTACCGCGACTGGTATGCGAGCCTGCGCCGCCAACTTCATAAACCTTATGGTTGGTTATGGGCCCCTATCACCATCCCCGCGTGGATCATCTGGCTGCTTATCAATGCTTACCCCGACAGCGTCGAAGCCTGGCTGCAATACAACGTTCCCTACGCCACCTTTCCCGCTGAAATCGACATGCTCTGCGGCTTCGCCGAAAAGCGCAAACCAGTGATCCGGGTGAATGGTGAGCGTATCGAGCCGTAAATGAGTTCAAGTCTTGGAGCCGCTGGATACAACGATGCTCTGGTCTAACGTCATTGCGCTTAAAAACCTACAACATCTTGCAGAGAAGCGATGCGTCGGAATGCACGTCGGGGCTTGCCGCGCCGACCTTCGGTGTTACAGCCTTTAATCTAAAAAATTAAAAATAGTTACAAAAGCCGGGAAATCACTCGCCCCCTAACCCAGACCGGCATAACAATCTCGAACCGGAACACAATTAAAACCAGGAAGACAAACCATGTCAGTGATCTGGCTATTCGCCCCTAACCCGGATTTCTCATGAGGCCGGCAGGCGTGGCCGGTGAAGCCTCGGCGTATCAACAACCTGCCTTCCACCGCTAAAAATTGATCGTTTTTTATTCAATTCCCGCGTATGGGGCGCACTGCCCCCTTTCCCCCATTGAGCCGGGCCGGGGGCGCCCGCCTGTTCAGGTCGGCTTGAGGCGGGCAACCAGCCCCGCAAAGAGTTCCTGATGCGGATAGGCCTCGCTGATCAGCACGCGGATGCGCCGGCTGTTGCGAATGATCACCGCACCGATCTTGAGCAGTTTCAAGCGCAGGTTATGGATGCTCATGCGCGCCAATGCGGTGCCCTGGAGATGATCGCGTAGCCGTTCGAACAGCACATAGGCAAAGGCCGACAGCATCAGCCGCCACTGGTTGGTCCACCAGCGTGGGCTGGAGGTGCGGTCGGCGAACAGATCCAACTGTTGGTCCTTGATCCGATTCTCCATGTCGCCACGGCCGCAGTAGTCTTCGTAGTACTGCTGGGCAGCATCCTCGGCAAAGCGGGACACGACGATGAAGCGTGGATTGGCACCCTGCTCGCCATGTTCCAGGCGCGACACGACCAGGCGGCGCCTACGCCAACTACCGGCCTGATAGAGGAAGCGATACACGCCGGACATCTTCTGCCCGGTTTCTTGGTAGGCCTCGGCGACCGCTTGCATGGCCGGCGCCGCCATCCGCTGCAGGCGGGTGTTGCGGGCCAGACCCACCACATAATCCACCTGCTTGCGGTCACACCAGTCGAGCATGCGATGTCGGCAAAAACCGCCGTCACCGCGGAACACGATGCGGGTCTCTGGCCAGAAGCGGCGAATGAACTTGACCAGCAGTGCCAGGATGGCCCAACTGTGTCGGGCGCCATCGATGTTGCTCGGGCGCAAATAGCTCACCAGCAGATGGCGACCACAGAACACATAGAGCGGCAGGAAGCAGTAATGGTCGTAATAGCCATGGAAGAAGCGCCCTTCCTGATCTCCATGCACCGGCACATCGGTCGCATCGAAGTCGAGCACGATCTCAGCCGGCGCCTGGTCATGCTGGGCGATGAAGTGCTCCCACAGCAGGCGATGGGCTTGCACCACCGTTTCGCGATCGGCTTGCTGTTCCAGGCGCCCCAGAGTGGATTTGCCGGCCAGCGGTTGCAGGCGGTTGACCGCAGTCTGCAGCGCGTAGTCATGGCGCAGGCCGTCATGATCGTTGAGATCCTCGTAGCCGGCGGCCAGTGCATAGATACGCTGGGCGAGCAGTGTCTGCAGTCCATGCTGGACACGCCCAGGATCACGCCGATCGGGAACGATTTTGGCCAGGCGGCGGGTCAAGCCATGTTGCCGGTCGACCTCGCGCAGCAGCAACAAGCCCGCATCCGAGGTGATGTGACCACCGGTGAAAGAGGCCTCGACGAGGCGGCGAGAGAGGGGTGAAAAGTGGAGTTTTTCTGGTAGCATTTTGTGCGCGGCTGAAGACTTATGGGGCTTTGTTTGGCGACAAGAATCATAAGGCTTTCAGCCGTTTTTGTTTATGCGGTCATGAGAAATCCGGGCTAAATGCAAAACAGAAACCAAACCTAGAATCTCTAGCCAAATATCCAGCACAACCAACGAAACATTAACCTTGCGCAACCCATGGGTAACCGACTCTGTATTCATGGGAAAGCTCTACACCGCAATGACAGTAGGATTAGCCCGGATTTCTCATGACCGCATAAACAAAAACGGCTGAAAGCCTTATGATTCTTGTCGCCAAACAAAGCCCCATAAGTCTTCAGCCGCGCACAAAATGCTACCAGAAAAACTCCACTTTTCACCCCTCTCTCGCCGCCTCGTCGAGGCCTCTTTCACCGGTGGTCACATCACCTCGGATGCGGGCTTGTTGCTGCTGCGCGAGGTCGACCGGCAACATGGCTTGACCCGCCGCCTGGCCAAAATCGTTCCCGATCGGCGTGATCCTGGGCGTGTCCAGCATGGACTGCAGACACTGCTCGCCCAGCGTATCTATGCACTGGCCGCCGGCTACGAGGATCTCAACGATCATGACGGCCTGCGCCATGACTACGCGCTGCAGACTGCGGTCAACCGCCTGCAACCGCTGGCCGGCAAATCCACTCTGGGGCGCCTGGAACAGCAAGCCGATCGCGAAACGGTGGTGCAAGCCCATCGCCTGCTGTGGGAGCACTTCATCGCCCAGCATGACCAGGCGCCGGCTGAGATCGTGCTCGACTTCGATGCGACCGATGTGCCGGTGCATGGAGATCAGGAAGGGCGCTTCTTCCATGGCTATTACGACCATTACTGCTTCCTGCCGCTCTATGTGTTCTGTGGTCGCCATCTGCTGGTGAGCTATTTGCGCCCGAGCAACATCGATGGCGCCCGACACAGTTGGGCCATCCTGGCACTGCTGGTCAAGTTCATTCGCCGCTTCTGGCCAGAGACCCGCATCGTGTTCCGCGGTGACGGCGGTTTTTGCCGACATCGCATGCTCGACTGGTGTGACCGCAAGCAGGTGGATTATGTGGTGGGTCTGGCCCGCAACACCCGCCTGCAGCGGATGGCGGCGCCGGCCATGCAAGCGGTCGCCGAGGCCTACCAAGAAACCGGGCAGAAGATGTCCGGCGTGTATCGCTTCCTCTATCAGGCCGGTAGTTGGCGTAGGCGCCGCCTGGTCGTGTCGCGCCTGGAACATGGCGAGCAGGGTGCCAATCCACGCTTCATCGTCGTGTCCCGCTTTGCCGAGGATGCTGCCCAGCAGTACTACGAAGACTACTGCGGCCGTGGCGACATGGAGAATCGGATCAAGGACCAACAGTTGGATCTGTTCGCCGACCGCACCTCCAGCCCACGCTGGTGGACCAACCAGTGGCGGCTGATGCTGTCGGCCTTTGCCTATGTGCTGTTCGAACGGCTACGCGATCATCTCCAGGGCACCGCATTGGCGCGCATGAGCATCCATAACCTGCGCTTGAAACTGCTCAAGATCGGTGCGGTGATCATTCGCAACAGCCGGCGCATCCGCGTGCTGATCAGCGAGGCCTATCCGCATCAGGAACTCTTTGCGGGGCTGGTTGCCCGCCTCAAGCCGACCTGAACAGGCGGGCGCCCCCGGCCCGGCTCAATGGGGGAAAGGGGGCAGTGCGCCCCATACGCGGGAATTGAATAAAAAACGATCAATTTTTAGCGGTGGAAGGCAGGTTGTTGATACGCCGAGGCTTCACCGGCCACGCCTGCCGGCCTCATGAGAAATCCGGGCTAGTCATACCAACTAACGCGTGCTTGCTGGCGGTGTATACAGAACCACCTGTCACACTGGCATTCAACCCCGCTAGCGAGGCGACATCGTGGGGCTGCTGCACAGCCCCGAACAGCAGTTGAGCGGCCTTGCCTGACCCGCATTGGAGAACACCTGCTACAAGTGCAACGCACGGATCGACATCTATGTCTATGCTTGAAGCAGCACTGTCACTTGGGCTGCCTCCCAAACCGACAGGCCGTTCTGGCCCTGGCCACTACCTCTTCTATATATGCTCTCTGCTGGCCAACGGAAGCTCAATCGATAAAGCATTGATCCAGAGCGGTGCAGGTGACGCGCGCAACTGCTAGAACGAGAGCCTTTCGCATTTGCAATGCAGCGAGGACGCGCAGTGAACTTTGCAAGATTCGGCCCTCTTAGAATGTCGAACGCCAAGTTAAATGAAATTAATTATCATTACGATGATGCCCAGTCATTACGCCACGCAAGAAACATAATTAACAAAAGCATGCGCAATGCCCGAAACTCAAGGCTTTCAGCCATTTACGAAAGATTTTTGTTCTTAATCCTACGAATAAATTTGCCACAGAAATTTTACTTGCTGTGGGTTTACCCATAAAATCAGCGCGATTGATTCAGCTGCGACATTTGGTCACTGCATCCGCGACACCGAGTCGCCGCTCTACTTATTTCAGACTGCAGAGCTGGGTCTCTGTATAAGGATTTCCAACATGTCCGATTCGGCAGGACTCATCGCCCACAACTGGGGCTTTGCCATCTTCCTCCTGGGTGTCGTCGGCCTGTGCGCCTTCATGCTCGGCCTCTCCAGCCTGCTCGGCAGCAAGGCTTGGGGTCGCGCCAAGAACGAACCCTTCGAATCGGGCATGCTGCCCGTCGGCAGCGCCCGCCTGCGCCTGTCCGCCAAATTCTATCTGGTCGCGATGCTGTTCGTGATCTTCGATATCGAAGCCCTCTTTCTCTTTGCATGGTCCGTGTCGGTGCGCGAAAGCGGCTGGACCGGATTCGTCGAAGCACTCGTTTTCATAGCAATTCTGTTGGCAGGTCTTGTCTACCTTTGGCGGGTCGGGGCGCTCGATTGGGCGCCCGAGGGTCGCCGCAAGCGGCAAGCGAAGCTGAAACAATGAGGCTTTGGCATGCAATACAATCTCACCAGAATCGATCCGGATGCGCCCAACGAGCAGTATCCTGTCGGTGATCGGGAAACCGTCACCGATCAGCTGCTAGAGGACCAGGTCCACAAGAACATCTTCATGGGCAAGCTCGAAGATGTGCTGCGTGGCGCGGTCAACTGGGGTCGCAAGAACTCCCTCTGGCCGTACAACTTCGGCCTGTCCTGCTGCTACGTGGAAATGACCACGGCCTTCACGGCGCCCCACGACATCGCCCGCTTCGGCGCCGAAGTCATCCGGGCCTCGCCGCGCCAGGCCGACTTCATGGTCATCGCCGGTACCTGCTTCATCAAGATGGCGCCGATCATCCAGCGCCTGTACGAGCAGATGCTCGAGCCGAAGTGGGTGATTTCCATGGGCTCGTGTGCCAACTCCGGTGGCATGTACGACATTTACTCGGTCGTTCAGGGGGTCGACAAGTTCCTCCCCGTGGATGTCTACGTGCCTGGCTGCCCGCCTCGCCCCGAAGCTTTCCTGCAAGGCCTGATGCTGCTGCAGGAGTCGATCGGCCAGGAGCGACGCCCGCTTTCCTGGGTCGTCGGCGATCAAGGCATTTATCGTGCCGAGATGCCCGCCCAGAAAGACCTGCGTCGTGAACAGCGCATCCAGGTCACCAACCTGCGCAGCCCCGACGAAGTCTGATCCAGCGACATGCCGCCCGCTCCCGAAGGAGCCGGCGGCCTGGCTTCATTCTCTACGTTGACTCAAAGCGACCGAGACCATGACAGCGGACACCGCTATTTATATTCCGCCTTACAAGGCTGACGACCAGGATGTGGTCGTCGAACTGCACAATCGTTTTGGCGCCGAGGCATTCGTCGCCCAGGAAACCCGCACCGGCATGCCGGTCCTGTGGGTGAACCGCGCCCAGCTCAAAGACGTCCTCAGCTTCCTGCGCAACGTCGCCAAGCCGTACAGCATGCTGTACGACCTGCATGGCGTCGACGAACGCCTGCGCACCCAGCGCCGTGGCCTGCCGGCCGCCGACTTCAGCGTGTTCTACCACCTGCTGTCGGTCGAGCGTAACAGCGACGTGATGATCAAGGTTTCGCTCAGCGAGGGCGACCTGAACCTGCCGTCGGTCACCAGCATCTGGCCCAACGCCAACTGGTACGAGCGCGAAGTCTGGGACATGTTCGGCATCGACTTCGCCGGCCACCCGCACCTGTCGCGCATCCTCATGCCGCCGACCTGGGAAGGCCACCCGCTGCGCAAGGACTTCCCGGCGCGCGCCACCGAGTTCGACCCGTACAGCCTGAACCTGGCCAAGCAGCAGCTCGAAGAGGAATCGGCACGCTTCAACCCCGAAGCCTGGGGCATGAAGCGCCACGGTACCCACGAGGACTACATGTTCCTCAACCTCGGCCCCAACCACCCATCCGCCCACGGTGCCTTCCGTATCGTCCTGCAGCTGGACGGCGAAGAGATCGTCGACTGCGTCCCGGACATCGGCTACCACCACCGTGGCGCCGAGAAGATGGCCGAACGCCAGTCCTGGCACAGCTTCATCCCCTACACCGACCGTATCGACTACCTCGGCGGGGTGATGAACAACCTGCCGTACGTACTGGCCGTCGAGAAGCTGGCCGGCATCAAGGTGCCGGAGAAGGTCGACACCATCCGCGTGATGCTGGCCGAGTTCTTCCGGATCACCAGCCACCTGCTGTTCCTGGGTACCTACATCCAGGACGTCGGCGCCATGACCCCGGTGTTCTTCACCTTCACCGACCGCCAGCGCGCCTACACCGTGATCGAGGCGATCACCGGTTTCCGCCTGCACCCGGCCTGGTACCGCATCGGCGGTGTCGCCCACGACCTGCCACGCGGCTGGGACAAGCTGGTCAAGGACTTCGTCGACTGGCTGCCCAAGCGCCTGGACGAATACGAAAAGGCCGCCCTGCAGAACAGCATCCTGCGCGGCCGGACCATCGGCGTTGCCGCCTACAACACCAAGGAAGCCCTGGAGTGGGGCACCACCGGCGCCGGCCTGCGGTCCACCGGTTGCGACTTCGACCTGCGCAAGGCGCGCCCCTACTCCGGCTACGAGAATTTCGAGTTCGAAGTCCCGCTGGCCCACAACGGCGATGCCTACGATCGCTGCATGGTCCGCGTCGAGGAGATGCGCCAGAGCATCCGCATCATCGACCAGTGCCTGCGCAACATGCCGGAAGGCCCGTACAAGGCGGATCACCCGCTGACCACGCCGCCACCGAAAGAGCGCACCCTGCAGCACATCGAGACCCTGATCACGCACTTCCTGCAAGTCTCGTGGGGCCCGGTCATGCCGGCCAACGAGTCGTTCCAGATGATCGAGGCGACCAAGGGCATCAACAGTTACTACCTGACGAGCGATGGCGGCACCATGAGCTACCGCACCCGGATCCGTACCCCGAGCTACGCGCACCTGCAGCAGATCCCTTCGGTGATCCGCGGCAGCATGGTCGCCGACCTCATCGCGTACCTGGGCAGTATCGACTTCGTTATGGCTGACGTGGACCGCTAAGCATGAACAGCACGCTTATCCAAACCGACCGTTTCGTCCTGAGCGAAACCGAGCGCTCGGCCATCGAGCACGAGATGCACCACTACGAGGACCCGCGCGCGGCGTCCATCGAAGCCCTGAAGATCGTCCAGAAGGAACGCGGCTGGGTGCCGGACGGCGCCATCTACGCCATCGGCGAAGTCCTCGGCATCCCCGCCAGCGACGTCGAGGGCGTGGCCACCTTCTACAGCCAGATCTTCCGCCAGCCGGTCGGCCGTCACATCATCCGCGTCTGCGACAGCATGGTCTGCTACATCGGCGGCCATGAGTCGGTGGTCAGCCAGATCCAGAGCGAACTGGGCATCGGCCTCGGCCAGACCACCCCGGACGGCCGCTTCACCCTGCTGCCGGTCTGCTGCCTGGGCAACTGCGACAAGGCCCCGGCCCTGATGATCGACGACGACACCTTTGGCGACGTGCAACCTGCCGGCGTTGCCAAGCTGCTGGAGGGCTACGCATGACCATCACTTCCTTCGGCCCGGCCAACCGCATCGCGCGTTCGGCCGAAACCCATCCGCTGACCTGGCGCCTGCGCGACGACGGCGAGCCGGTGTGGCTCGACGAGTACCAGGCCAAGAACGGCTATGCCGCCGCCCGCAAGGCGTTGGCCGAAATGTCCCAGGACGACATCGTCCAGACCGTCAAGGATTCCGGCCTCAAGGGCCGTGGCGGCGCGGGCTTCCCCACCGGCGTGAAGTGGGGCCTGATGCCCAAGGACGAGTCCTTGAACATCCGCTACCTGCTGTGCAACGCGGACGAGATGGAGCCCAACACCTGGAAGGACCGCATGCTGATGGAGCAACAGCCCCATCTGCTGGTCGAAGGCATGCTGATCAGCGCCCGCGCCCTGAAGGCCTACCGCGGCTACATCTTCCTGCGCGGCGAGTACACCACCGCGGCGAAGCACCTCAACCGCGCCATCGACGAAGCCAAGGCCGCGGGCCTCTTGGGCAAGAACATCCTCGGTTCGGGCTTCGACTTCGAGCTGTTCGTGCACACCGGTGCCGGGCGCTACATCTGCGGTGAAGAGACCGCACTGATCAACTCCCTGGAAGGCCGCCGCGCCAACCCGCGCTCCAAGCCGCCCTTCCCTGCCGCCGTCGGCGTGTGGGGCAAGCCGACCTGCGTCAACAACGTCGAGACCCTGTGCAACGTGCCAGCCATCGTTGGCAACGGCGTCGACTGGTACAAGTCGCTGGCCCGCGAAGGCAGCGAGGACCACGGCACCAAGCTGATGGGCTTCTCCGGCAAGGTGAAGAACCCGGGCCTGTGGGAGCTGCCGTTCGGCGTCACCGCCCGCGAGCTGTTCGAGGACTATGCCGGTGGCATGCGCGACGGCTACAAGCTCAAGTGCTGGCAGCCAGGCGGCGCCGGTACCGGCTTCCTGCTGCCCGAACACCTGGATGCGCAAATGTACGCCGGCGGCATCGCCAAGGTCGGTACGCGCATGGGCACAGGCCTGGCCATGGCGGTGGACGACAGCATCAACATGGTGTCGCTGCTGCGCAACATGGAGGAGTTCTTCGCCCGCGAGTCCTGCGGCTGGTGCACCCCGTGCCGCGACGGCCTGCCCTGGAGCGTGAAGATGCTCCGCGCCCTGGAGAAGGGCCAAGGCAAACCGGAAGACATCGAGACCCTGCTGGGCCTGGTCAACTTCCTCGGCCCCGGCCGCACCTTCTGCGCCCACGCCCCGGGCGCCGTCGAGCCGCTGGGCAGTGCCATCAAGTATTTCCGGTCGGAGTTCGAGGCCGGCGTCGCCGCCCACACGGGCAGCGAGGCCCTGCGCCCGAACCTGGCCAAGCCGATCGTGGTCGGCGCATAACAAGATGAAGCGCGGGTGGTCCGTGCCACCCGCCGGCCTCGCAGGCTCGCCCGGCCCTCACCGCGCGAGCCGCAGGCACACCGATTTCCATTAGCCACGCCTGCTCACGCGGGCCAACGAAGAACTTTGAACCATGGCCACTATCCACGTAGACGGCAAAGCGCTCGAAGTCAACGGTGCGGACAACCTGTTACAGGCCTGTCTGTCACTCGGCCTCGACATCCCCTATTTCTGCTGGCACCCGGCGCTCGGTAGCGTCGGTGCCTGCCGGCAGTGCGCGGTCAAGCAGTACACCGACGAGAACGACACCCGTGGTCGTATCGTCATGTCCTGCATGACCCCTGCCTCCGACGGCACCTGGATCTCCATCGACGATGAAGAGTCCAAGGCGTTTCGCGCCAGCGTCGTCGAATGGCTGATGACCAACCACCCGCACGACTGCCCGGTGTGCGAGGAAGGCGGTCACTGCCACCTGCAGGACATGACGGTAATGACCGGCCACAACGAGCGCCGCTACCGTTTCACCAAGCGTACTCACCAGAACCAGGACCTCGGCCCGTTCATCGCCCATGAGATGAACCGCTGCATCGCCTGTTACCGCTGCGTGCGCTACTACAAGGACTATGCCGGCGGCACCGACCTGGGTGTCTACGGCGCCCACGACAACGTGTACTTCGGTCGCGTCGAGGACGGCGTGCTGGAGAGCGAGTTCTCCGGCAACCTGACCGAGGTCTGCCCGACCGGTGTGTTCACCGACAAGACCCACTCCGAGCGCTACAACCGCAAGTGGGACATGCAGTTCGCCCCGAGCATCTGCCACGGCTGCTCCAGCGGCTGCAACATCAGCCCCGGCGAGCGCTACGGCGAACTGCGCCGTATCGAGAACCGCTTCAACGGCTCGGTCAACCAGTACTTCCTGTGCGACCGTGGCCGCTTCGGCTATGGCTACGTCAACCGCAAGGACCGTCCGCGCCAGCCGATGCTCGCCGACGGTACCAAGCTGGGCCTGGACGCCGCCCTGGACAAGGCTGCCGACCTGCTGCGCGGCCGCACCATCGTCGGCATCGGCTCGCCGCGCGCGAGCCTGGAGAGCAACTACGGCCTGCGCGAGCTGGTCGGTGCCGAGTACTTCTACTCGGGCATGGAGGCCGGTGAGCTGGCCCGCGTGCGCCTGGCCCTGAACGTGCTGAACGACAGCCCGCTGCCCGTGCCGACCCTGCGCGAGATCGAGGACCACGATGCCGTGTTCGTCCTCGGCGAGGACCTGACCCAGACCGCCGCCCGTGTCGCCCTGGCCGTGCGCCAGGCCACCAAGGGCAAGGCCGAGGCCATGGCCGACGCCATGAAGGTCCAGCCGTGGCTCGACGCCGCGGTGAAGAACATCGGCCAGCACGCCCTGTACCCGCTGTTCATCGCCAGCCTGGCCGAGACCAAGCTCGACGACGTCGCCGAGGAATGCGTCCACGCAGCCCCGGCCGACCTCGCCCGCCTGGGCTTCGCCGTGGCCCACGCCATCGACCCGAGCGCTCCGGCCGTCGAGGGCCTGGACAGCGAAGCCAAGGCCCTGGCCCAGCGTATCGCCGATGCCCTGGTCGCCGCCCAGCGTCCGCTGGTCGTGGCCGGTACGTCGCTGGCCGACCCGGCGCTGATCGAGGCCGCCGCCAACATCGCCAAGGCCCTGAAGCTGCGCGAGAAGAACGGTTCGCTGAGCCTCGTGGTGCCCGAAGCCAACAGCCTGGGCATGGCCATGATGGGCGGCGAGTCCGTGGACGCCGCGCTGGACGCGGTGATCAGCGGCAAGGCCGACGCCATCGTGGTACTGGAGAACGACCTGTACGCCCGGGTGCCGGCCGCCAAGGTCGATGCGGCCCTGGCCGCGGCCAAGGTGGTGATCGTCGCCGACCACTCCAAGACTGCCACCACCGCTCGCGCCCACCTAGTGCTGCCAGCTGCCTCCTTCGCCGAAGGCGACGGCACCCTGGTCAGCCAGGAAGGCCGTGCCCAGCGCTTCTTCCAGGTATTCGACCCGCAGTACCTGGACAGCAGCATCCTGATCCACGAAGGCTGGCGCTGGATGCACGCCCTGCGTGCCACCCTGCTGAACAAGCCGGTCGACTGGACCCAGCTGGACCACGTCACCAGCGCCTGCGCCGAAGCCGCACCGCAACTGGCCGGCATCGTCAATGCCGCGCCGAGCGCCGCGTTCCGCATCAAGGGCCTGAAGCTGGCGCGCGAGCCGTTGCGCTACTCCGGCCGTACCGCCATGCGCGCCAACATCAGCGTGCATGAGCCACGCACCCCGCAAGACAAGGACAGCGCCTTCGCCTTCTCCATGGAAGGCTACTCGGGCAGCGCCGAGCCGCGCCAGCAGGTGCCGTTCGCCTGGTCGCCGGGCTGGAACTCGCCGCAGGCCTGGAACAAGTTCCAGGACGAGGTCGGTGGTCACCTGCGCGCGGGCGACCCAGGTATCCGCCTGATCGAGTCTCAAGGCGATCGCCTGAACTGGTTCACCGCCATCCCGGGCGCCTTCAACCCGGCCCGTGGCACCTGGCAGGCCGTGCCCTTCTACCACCTGTTCGGCAGCGAGGAGAACTCGTCGCGTGCCGCCCCGGTGCAGGAGCGCATTCCGGCCGCCTACGTGGCCCTGGCCAAGTCCGAGGCCGACCGCCTGGGCGTCAACGACGGCGCCCTGCTCAGCCTGAACGTGGCGGGCCAGTCGCTGCGCCTGCCGCTGCGTGTCAATGAACAGCTGGGCGCAGGCCTGGTCGCCCTGCCGAAAGGCCTGGCCGGTATTCCGCCAGCGATCTTCGGCGCAACCGTCGAAGGCCTGCAGGAGGCAGCACAATGAGCTGGTTCACCCCCGAAGTGATCGAAGTGATCCTCTCCGTCGTCAGGGCCATCGTGGTCCTGCTGGCGGTGGTGGTCTGCGGCGCGCTGCTCAGCTTCGTCGAGCGCCGCCTGCTGGGCTGGTGGCAGGACCGCTACGGTCCGAACCGCGTCGGCCCGTTCGGCATGTTCCAGATCGCCGCCGACATGCTGAAGATGTTCTTCAAGGAAGACTGGAACCCGCCCTTCGTCGATCGCATGATCTTCACCCTGGCGCCCGTGGTGGCCATGAGCGCCCTGCTGATCGCCTTCGTGATCATCCCGATCACCCCGACCTGGGGCGTTGCCGACCTGAACATCGGCTTGCTGTTCTTCTTCGCCATGGCCGGCCTTTCGGTCTATGCGGTGCTGTTCGCCGGCTGGTCGTCGAACAACAAGTACGCCCTGCTCGGCAGCCTGCGGGCCTCGGCGCAGACCGTGTCGTACGAAGTGTTCCTGGGCCTGGCGCTGATGGGCGTGGTGGTTCAGGCCGGTTCGTTCAACATGCGCGACATCGTCGACTACCAGGCGCAGAACCTGTGGTTCATCATTCCGCAGTTCTTCGGCTTCTGCACCTTCTTCATCGCTGGCGTCGCCGTGACCCACCGTCACCCGTTCGACCAGCCGGAAGCGGAACAGGAACTGGCCGACGGCTACCACATCGAGTATGCCGGCATGAAGTGGGGCATGTTCTTCGTCGGCGAGTACATCGGCATCATCCTGATCTCGGCGCTGCTGGTGACCCTGTTCTTCGGCGGCTGGCACGGCCCGTTCGGCCTGCTGCCACAGGTACCGTTCCTGTGGTTCGCGCTCAAGACCGCGTTCTTCATCATGCTGTTCATCCTGCTGCGCGCCTCGATCCCGCGCCCACGCTATGACCAGGTGATGGACTTCAGCTGGAAGTTCTGCCTGCCGCTGACCCTGATCAATTTGCTGGTGACCGCTGCGATCGTGCTCTACAACACGCCAGCCGTCGCGGCCCAGTGAGGATTTGACCCATGTTCAAATATATCGGCGATATCGTTAAGGGCACCGGCACCCAGCTGCGCAGCCTGGCGATGATATTTTCCCACGGGTTCCGCAAGCGCGACACCCTGCAGTACCCCGAAGAACCTGTGTACCTGCCGCCGCGCTACCGTGGCCGCATCGTCCTGACCCGCGACCCCGACGGCGAGGAGCGCTGCGTGGCGTGCAACCTCTGCGCGGTGGCCTGCCCGGTCGGCTGCATCTCGCTGCAGAAGGCCGAGACCGAGGACGGCCGCTGGTATCCGGAGTTCTTCCGCATCAACTTCTCGCGCTGCATCTTCTGCGGCCTGTGCGAGGAAGCGTGCCCGACCACCGCGATCCAGCTGACCCCGGATTTCGAAATGGCCGAGTTCAAGCGTCAGGACCTGGTGTACGAGAAGGAAGACCTCCTGATCTCCGGCCCCGGCAAGAACCCTGACTACAACTTCTACCGTGTTGCGGGCATGGCCATCGCCGGCAAGCCGAAAGGCGCCGCGCAGAACGAAGCCGAGCCGATCAACGTGAAGAGCTTGCTCCCATAAGGACAGAAAGATGGAATTCGCTTTCTACTTCGCATCCGGGATCGCCGTGGTCTCCACCCTTCGGGTGGTGACCGGCACCAACCCCGTGCACGCCCTGCTCTACCTGATCATTTCCCTGATCTCCGTGGCGATGATCTTCTTCTCCCTGGGTGCACCGTTCGCCGGCGCCCTGGAAGTGATCGCCTACGCTGGCGCCATCATGGTGCTGTTCGTCTTCGTGGTGATGATGCTCAACCTCGGGCCGGCCTCGGTCGCCCAGGAACGCGGCTGGCTCAAGCCAGGCATCTGGGCCGGGCCGGTATTCCTGGCCGCCCTGCTGCTGCTGGAGCTGCTCTACGTGCTGTTCGCCGAGCCGAGCGGCGCGGCCATCAGCGGTACCACCGTGGACGCCAAGACCGTCGGCATCAGCCTGTTCGGTCCTTACCTGCTGGTGGTCGAACTGGCCTCGATGCTGCTGCTCGCCGCAGCCGTCACGGCCTTCCACCTGGGCCGCAACGAGGCGAAGGAGTAAATCATGCCTGCTATCCCTCTCGAGCACGGTCTGGCAGTCGCCGGCATCCTGTTCTGCCTCGGTCTGGTCGGCCTGATGGTCCGGCGCAACATTCTCTTCGTACTCATGAGCCTGGAAGTCATGATGAACGCCTCTGCCCTGGCGTTCATCGTCGCCGGCAGCCGCTGGGTGCAACCGGATGGACAGGTGATGTTCATCCTGGTGATCAGCCTGGCGGCGGCCGAGGCCAGCATTGGCCTGGCGATCCTGCTGCAGCTGTATCGCCGCTTCCACACTCTCGACATCGATGCTGCCAGTGAGATGCGCGGATGAACCTTCTCTTCCTGACTTTCGTCTTTCCCCTGATCGGCTTCCTGCTGCTGTCGTTCTCCCGCGGTCGGTTCTCGGAGAACCTGTCCGCGCTGATCGGCGTCGGTTCCGTCGGCCTCTCGGCCGCGGTGGCCGCCTACGTGATCTGGCAGTTCAACGTCGCGCCACCTGAAGGTGGCGCGTACAGCCAGCTGCTGTGGCAGTGGATGTCGGTGGACGGCTTCGCGCCGAACTTCACCCTGTACCTGGACGGCCTGTCGGTCACCATGCTCGGCGTGGTCACCGGCGTCGGCTTCCTGATCCACCTGTTCGCCTCCTGGTACATGCGCGGTGAAGCCGGCTATTCGCGGTTCTTCGCCTACACCAACCTGTTCATCGCCAGCATGCTGTTCCTGGTGCTGGGCGACAACCTGCTGTTCATCTACTTCGGTTGGGAAGGCGTGGGCCTGTGCTCGTACCTGTTGATCGGTTTCTACTACAGCAACCGCAACAACGGCAACGCAGCCCTGAAGGCCTTCATCGTCACCCGTGTCGGCGACGTGTTCATGGCCATCGGCCTGTTTATCCTGTTCGTCCAGCTGGGTACCCTGGACGTCCAGGAGCTGCTGGTGCTGGCACCGCAGAAGTTCCAGGCTGGCGACACCTGGATGGTCCTGGCGACCCTGATGCTGCTCGGCGGTGCGGTCGGCAAGTCGGCCCAGCTGCCGCTGCAGACCTGGCTCGCCGACGCGATGGCCGGCCCGACCCCGGTCTCGGCGCTGATCCACGCCGCGACCATGGTGACCGCGGGCGTCTACCTGATCGCCCGTACCCACGGCCTGTTCGCCCTGGCGCCGGACATCCTGCACCTGGTCGGCATCGTCGGTGGCGTGACCCTGGTCCTGGCCGGCTTCGCCGCCCTGGTACAAACCGACATCAAGCGTATCCTCGCCTACTCGACCATGAGCCAGATCGGCTACATGTTCCTGGCGCTCGGCGTGGGTGCCTGGGACGCGGCGATCTTCCACCTGATGACCCACGCATTCTTCAAGGCCCTGCTGTTCCTTGCCTCCGGTGCGGTGATCAATGCCTGCCACCACGAGCAGAACATCTTCAAGATGGGCGGCCTGTGGAAGAAACTGCCGCTGGCCTACGCCAGCTTCGTGGTCGGTGGCGCCGCCCTGGCGGCCCTGCCGATCCTGACCGTCGGCTTCTACTCCAAGGACGAGATCCTCTGGGAAGCCTTCGCCAGCGGCCACACCGGCCTGTTGTACGCCGGCCTGGTCGGTGCATTCATGACCTCGCTGTACACCTTCCGGCTGATCTTCATCGCCTTCCACGGCGAAGCCAAGACCGAAGCCCACGCTGGCCACGGCATCGCCCACTGGCTGCCGCTGGGCGTGCTGATCGTGCTGTCGACCTTCATCGGTGCCTGGATCCATCCGCCGCTGGCCGGCGTGCTGCCTGAGAGCGTCGGCCATGCCGGCGGCGAAGCCAAGCACAGCCTGGAGATCGCCTCGGGCGCCATCGCCATCGCCGGTATCCTGCTGGCGGCGGTGCTGTTCCTGGGCAAGCGTCGCCTGGTCACCGCCATCGCCAGCAGCGGCATCGGTCGTGTCCTGTCGGCCTGGTGGTTCGCTGCCTGGGGCTTCGACTGGATCTACGACAAGCTGTTCGTCAAACCCTACCTGCTGATCAGCCACATCCTGCGCAAGGATCCGGTTGACCGCAGCATCGGCCTGATTCCTCGGATGGCACGCGGCGGTCACGTCGCCATGAGCAAGACCGAGACCGGCCAGCTGCGCTGGTACACCGCCTCGATCGCCGTGGGTGCCGTGCTCGTGCTCGGTGCCGTGCTGATGGCTGCGGTATGACTATGAACCTTGCGACTTTGCGAAAGGAAACGAACCCGTCATGATTCTGCCTTGGCTGATCCTGATCCCCTTCATCGGCGGCCTCCTGTGCTGGCTGGGTGAGCGCTTCGGCACCACCCTGCCTCGCTGGATCGCGCTGCTGACCATGTCCCTGTTGCTCGGTATCGGCCTGTGGCTGTGGGGCAACGGCGACTACACCCTGGCCCCGGCTCCGGGCGCGGAACCGGCCTGGACCCTGGAATACAAGCTCCAGTGGATCCAGCGCTTCGGCATCAGCATCCACCTGGCCCTCGATGGCCTGTCGCTGCTGATGATCCTGCTGACCGGCCTGCTCGGCGTACTGTCGGTGCTGTGCTCCTGGAAAGAGATCCAGCGCCATGTCGGCTTCTTCCACCTCAACCTGATGTGGATCCTCGGTGGCGTGGTCGGTGTGTTCCTGGCCCTGGACCTGTTCCTGTTCTTCTTCTTCTGGGAAATGATGCTGGTGCCGATGTACTTCCTCATCGCGCTCTGGGGTCACAGCTCCGCGGACGGCAAGAAGACCCGGATCTACGCCGCGACCAAGTTCTTCATCTTCACCCAGGCCAGCGGCCTGATCATGCTGGTGGCGATCCTCGGCCTGGTGCTGGTCAACTACAACGCCACCGGCGTCATCACCTTCAACTACAGCGACCTGCTCAAGGCGCAGATGCCGGCCGGCACCGAGTTCCTGCTGATGCTGGGCTTCTTCATCGCCTTCGCGGTGAAGCTGCCGGTGGTGCCGTTCCACTCCTGGCTGCCTGACGCCCACGCCCAGGCGCCGACCGCAGGCTCCGTGGACCTGGCGGGCATCCTGCTGAAGACCGCGGCCTATGGCCTGCTGCGCTTCGCCCTGCCGCTGTTCCCGAATGCCTCGGCGGAGTTCGCGCCGGTGGCCATGGCCCTGGGCCTGATCGGTATCTTCTACGGTGCCTTCCTGGCCTTCGCGCAAACCGACATCAAGCGCCTGGTCGCCTTCTCCAGCGTCTCGCACATGGGCTTCGTGCTGATCGGCATCTACTCCGGCAGCCAGCAGGCCCTGCAGGGCGCGGTGATCCAGATGCTGGCCCACGGCCTGTCGGCCGCCGCGCTGTTCATCCTCGCCGGCCAGCTGTACGAACGCCTGCACACCCGCGACATGCGCCAGATGGGTGGCCTGTGGCACCGCATCGCCTACCTGCCGGCGATCAGCCTGTTCTTCGCCGCCGCCTCGCTGGGCCTGCCGGGCACCGGTAACTTCGTCGGCGAATTCCTGATCCTGATCGGCAGCTTCGCCAGCGTGCCATGGATTGCCGTGATCGCCACCACTGGCTTGGTCTTCGGCTCCGTGTACTCGCTGATCATGATCCACCGAGCCTACTTCGGCCCGACCAAGACCGACGCCGTGCTGGCCGGCATGGATGGCCGCGAACTGGTCATGGTCCTGGGCCTGGCGGTGCTGCTGGTCCTGCTGGGCGTGTACCCGCAGCCGTTCCTGGATACCTCTGCCGCCACCATGAGCGGTGTGCAGCAGTGGCTCGGTTCCGCTTTCACTCAACTCGCTTCGGCCCGGTAAGAGCGCTATGGAATTCACCACTCAACACTTCATCGCATTGGCGCCGATACTGATCACCACCATCACCACGGTGGTGGTGATGCTGGCCATCGCCTGGCGCCGTAACCACTCGCAGACCTTCCTGCTGTCCACCGTGGGCCTGAACCTGGCCCTGCTGTCGATCCTCCCGGCGTTGAAGGTCGCGCCGCTGGCGGTCACCTCGCTGGTCACCTTCGACAAGTTCGCCTGCCTGTACATGGCGCTGGTCCTGGTGGCCACGCTGGCCTGCGTCACCCTCGCCCACGCCTACCTGGGCGAGGGCTCAAAGGGCTACCCAGGCAACCGCGAAGAGCTGTACCTGCTGCTGCTGATGTCTGCCCTGGGTGGCCTGGTGCTGGTCAGCGCCAACCACCTGGCTGGCCTGTTCATCGGCCTCGAGCTGCTGTCGGTCCCGGTCTACGGCCTGGTGGCGTATGCCTTCTTCAACAAGCGCTCGCTGGAAGCCGGCATCAAGTACATGGTGCTCTCTGCGGCGGGTTCGGCCTTCCTGCTGTTCGGCATGGCCCTGCTGTACGCCGACGCCGGCAGCCTGACCTTCGACGGCATCGGCAAGGCCCTGGCCAGCACCGGCATGCCGAGCCTGCTGGCCCAACTGGGCCTGGGCATGATGCTGGTCGGCCTGGCATTCAAGCTGTCGCTGGTGCCCTTCCACCTGTGGACCCCGGACGTCTACGAAGGCGCCCCGGCACCGGTCGCCGCGTTCCTGGCCACGGCCAGCAAGGTCGCGGTGTTCGCCGTGGTGGTACGCCTGTTCATGCTCTCCCCTGCTGCCAGCAGCGGCGTGCTGAGCACCGTCCTGGCAGTGATCGCGGTCGCCTCGATCCTGATCGGCAACCTGCTGGCGCTGACCCAGAGCAACCTCAAGCGTCTGCTCGGTTACTCGTCCATCGCCCACTTCGGCTACCTGGTGATCGCCCTGGTGGCGAGCAAGGGCCTGGCCACCGAAGCCATCGGCGTGTACCTGGTCACCTACGTGATCACCAGCCTGGGCGCCTTCGGCGTGATCACCCTGATGTCCTCGCCTTACGGCGGCCGTGACGCCGACGCCCTGTACGAGTACCGTGGCCTGTTCTGGCGCCGTCCGTACCTGACCGCGGTGCTCACCGTGATGATGCTGTCGCTGGCCGGTATCCCGCTGACCGCGGGCTTCATCGGCAAGTTCTACATCATCGCTACCGGCGTCGAGTCGCACCTGTGGTGGCTGGTCGGCGCCCTGGTGATCGGTAGCGCCATCGGCGTGTACTACTACCTGCGCGTCATGGTCACCCTGTACCTGGTCGAGCCGAACCTGCGTCGCCACGACGCCCCGCTGAAGTGGGAACAGCGCACCGGCGGCGTCATGCTGCTGGCCATCGCCATCCTCGCCTTCGTCCTCGGCGTGTATCCGCAGCC
This sequence comes from Pseudomonas sp. Tun-23181, assembly GCF_057415455.1. NCBI lineage: Bacteria > Pseudomonadati > Pseudomonadota > Gammaproteobacteria > Pseudomonadales > Pseudomonadaceae > Pseudomonas > Pseudomonas sp. Tun-23181. Next base: position 5,785,188 of record NZ_CM171630.1, on the reverse strand, counting down.
ACTGCTGGAACTGGTGCAACAAGCCGGCTTGCAACTGGTCGGCTGATCGCCTGGCAGAAACAAGACACCCCGCTCATGCGGGGTGTTTTTTTATGGGCTGGCCACAAAGGCATGTCATACCGTGCCAGGTGTCTCGGCACTCTCACGGCTCGGCTTGCCTGCCCTGCCTGGATTACGGGCGGCACGTCGCAGTTCGCCATAGGCGCTGGGCAGGTGCACATCGGGGTTCGGCATGCCGCTGGGGGATAGCTCATGGGTCATCTCGAACTGGGCACGTACCGACCAGCCACAGGCTTCGTTGATGCATTGCAGGTAGGCGACCCTGAGAAAGACGTGCCGCCCTTCGCTGGTTCGAATGCGCATTCGGCTGTTGCAATGAGGGCAGACCAGCTTGTAGCTACTCACATCGACCTCCTGCCGGACATCCGGGACGCCATGAGGCTGCCTGGTGATGTCGAGCAGTCCCGCTCCCGTACGTCCATTACCCAGGCCGACTCTTGTAGGCCAATTCTGCAATTCTCGTAGGCATGCGCCCATGCAAATGTGGGATTTTTCGTCGCTATCATATTGCGTACCATTCGAAGCTGAGTGGGATCCTGCCAATATATTCAAATCGAGTATTCATTTCCTACGCATCTTATCAGAGCTCGCTACGGATATTCATAATGAGTAATAAATGCCTTCCTGCAATCCTGGGCCGCTTGAAGCTCATGACGGGGTCCAGCACCGACGCAGAGCTTGCCAAGGCCCTCGACGTGAGCCCGCAGACATTGAGCAGTTGGAAAGTACGCGAGCGCATTCCCTATGCGTTATGCATAGACCTGGCGCTGGCACACGGGCTTTCCCTCGACTGGCTGTTGCTGGGCGAAGGTGCCCAGGCCCGCACGCCAGCCGCCCCCTCGGATGCCACCACAGCGCCAGGCTGGGAGCCGGACCTGATGAGGCAGTTGCAGGGCCTGTCGCCCGGCGACCTGCAGGCCATCCGCGCCAACGTCGAGGACAAGTTGCGCCTCTACCAATTGGAGCAACGTGTGGACGAGCTGAGCAACCGCCTGGCCGGACGATAGGGCTACCCTCCCCGTCGCCAGCGCTGGACGATGTCCTTGAGATCGGCCGCATCCAGCCAGAACATGACCTTGATGCTGATCGGGATCACCACCACCGCCGCGACGAAGGCCGCGACGCCGCTGGATAAAAAAGGCACCAGCGACAGCATCAGCGGCGTGAAGAGATAGCCCACGCCCGCAGACAAGAGCAGCGTCACCATCCGCTGCCATACCTTCAATGGCCTGCGCGAGCCGATCACGACCCAGGCCTTGAGCCTGCGCCGTGAGCTGCTGACCAGCCAGGCGCCAAGCAGTGCGCCGAACACGGCCTGGCTGTCGAACCCCAGTGCCTCGCCACTGACCTGGCTCTGCCGCCAAGCCAACGCGGCAGCCTCCACGACCTCATGCATACGGCACCTCACACTGCCTGCTGTTGATCGCCGGCATGGCATGGCGGACCAGTGCACGTCGGGTAGCGGCTTCCACCAGGCGCAGGTAGCAGATCGACAGTGCCCGGCCATGGGCATGCCCCGAGACGTCGGCAAGGCGCCGGTAGCCGCGCTCGCGCAAGCAGCGCCGCCAGGTGGCGAACTCCCGGGCAGCGATATCGACCCCCTCCCACGCGGCGAGCTCCAGTTGCGTATCGCTGACATGCCCTGGCAGTTGCAGCCGTTGGCGCAGCGCCTGCAACTCGATACGTGGCCAGAAAGGGTCGTGGCACGCCAGGTAGCGCCGCCCGGGCAGCGTCGGCTCATCGTGCATCGGGGAGTGTGAAACACAGTTCATCAGGACGGCCCCCATCACTGGTCCTGCAACATGCCGTAGCGGATCGCCTTGATCACCGCGGCGATGCGCGTATTCACCGCGAACTTGCGCAGCACGTTGCCGATATGGAAGTTCACGGTCGACTCCTTGCAGCCGAGGATCTGGCCGATTTCCCAGGATGTCTTGCCATAGGCACACCAGAGCAGTACCTGGCTTTCCCGGCGGGTAAGCGGGACGGGTGGCTCGTGATCGGGGTCAGGTTTGCAGGGGATTGTGGAATGCATGGGAACGCTCTCTTTGCACAGTCGAAACGGGCCCGCAGGGCCGTTCACAGTTGATGTGCATGCACCTTACGAAGCCGCTGCGGCCCCGCTCCAGCAGCGCACCTTGTAAAGCGGCGCGCTACAAAAACGTCATACCTGCGGCCCCCGGATCTTCACCCGGCTGCCGGACGTGCTCTGAGCGGCCTTTCGCGCGTCTGACCTCCATTGCCTGCCGCCCCTTCTACCTGGAGTCGTACGATGCGCCCCGTTTCACCTGTCACTTGTGCTTTCGGCCTGTTGGTCAGCAGCGCCGCCACACCGACAATGGCTGCGGCGCCGGTGGAACTCGGCCAGGTACTGATCGAAGACCAGCGACAGGGCGAGCTGGAGGCCGCGGCGCAACGCCTGCACGAGGTGCCGGGGGCGAGCAATCTGGTCGACATGCAGCAGGTAGGCCAGGGCCGCGTCGCCAGCAACCAGGACGTGCTGGCCTACCAGCCCGGGGTGTTCGCCCAGTCGGCAGGCAACGACGGCATCAAGCTGTCGATCCGCGGCTCGGGCATCAATCGCGCTCCCGGCGCCCACGGCTCCGGGGTCTACACGATGTTCGACGGCCTGCCCCTGACCGGTCCTGGTGGCACGCCCTACGAGCTGTTCGAGCCGCTGTGGCTCAGCCGTGCCGAAGTGCTGCGCGGCGCCAATGGTTTCGACCAGGGCGCCCTGGCCCTGGGTGGCGCGATCAACTACGTGACCCATACCGGCTACGATGCCGCGCCGCTGCAACTGCGCTATGAAGTCGGCAGCCGGGGCTACCAGCACCGGCACATCAGCTCCGGCCAGGTGCTGGGCGACCTCGACTACTACGTGGCCCTGACCGACGCGGAATACGACGGCTACCAAGAGCACAGCAGCGGCAGCGCCAAAGGCATCGCCGCCAACGTCGGCTACCGGTTCAATCCGAACCTCGAGACGCGCTTCTACCTGCGCTACCGGGAAACCGAGAACGAACTGGCCGGGCGCCTGACCAAGCAGCAGATCAAACATCACCCCCGCGATGCCAACCCAGCCTACCTGGCCCGCGACGACAGCCGCCCGCAACCGGGCAGCACCTGGGTGGGCAACAAGACCACCTTCTACCTGGACGACGATGCTCGCCTGGAAACCGGGCTGGTCTATCACGACTACCCGATGGACCTGCGCGAAGGCCCGATGCGGCTGAAGGTCGCCTATACCGATGTCAGTGGGACACTGAACTATTTGCGCCGCGACACCTTGTGGGGCCACGAGAGCAAGACCACCGTCGGTTGGCGCACCACCAAGCACCTGCCCAACAGCGGTGCCTCGCAGTTCGCGCGCAATCGTGACGTCATCGGTGAGCGCACCCGCGACTTCAGCTACCAAGGCTCGGACACGGTGCTGCACGTGGGCAATGACCTGGAGCTGGTTCCCAACCTGTGGCTGACCACAGGCCTGGCGATGATCTATACCCGCCGTGAAAGCGATGTCACCTACCCTACCGCAGGCGGCAAGGTCAGCCAGCATGACTGGGACTACGCACCGCGCCTGGGGCTACGCTACGACGTCACCCCGAACGTGCAGGTCTATGGCAACCTGAGCCGTTCGGTGGAGCCGCCACATCCGTGGTCGCTGATCTGGAGTGCGCCCGCCGTGAGCGGTGGGCAGATCCAGCCCATCGAAATGCAGAACCAGACCGCCACCACGCTGGAGCTGGGCGGCCGGGGCGATGCCGCCTTCGGCCGCTGGGAGCTGGCCTGGTACTACTCGCAAGTGCGCCATGAACTGCTGGCGGTGGAGATCGTGCCCGGCACCCCAGCGGCCGAGTTCAACGCCAGCGCCACCGTGCACCAGGGTGTCGAGGCCAGCCTGGACAGCACGCTCTGGGAACGCCCCGGCACGGGAAGGCTGGCCTTGCGCCAGGCCTACACCTTCAGCGATTTCCACTACCGCGACGACGACACGTTCGGCGACAACCGCCTGCCCGGCATTCCCATGCACTACTACCAGGCCGAGCTGCGCTACGACTGGCCGAGTGGTTTCTACGCCGGGCTCAATACCCAGATGGCCTCGAAGGTCCAGGTCGACTATGCCAACAGCTACCCTGCCGACGCCTATGCCCTGCTCGGTGCGCGCCTGGGCTGGAACTCGCCGAAGCAGGACTGGCAGACCTGGCTGGACCTGCGCAACCTGACCAACAAGCGGTATGCAGCGACGGTGACGCCGGGGTACGACGATGGCGGACGGGACATTGCTCGCTCGACGCCGGGGGAAGGGTTCGGGGTGTATGCAGGGGTCTCGTACAGCTTCCGCTAGGCCGATCCTGGGGTCGCTTCGCAGCGCTCAAGAAGGCAACTGCACCTGCGGCTTCGTATCGGCGAAGATCGCCCAGCTGGAGATGAACAACGCGGCGATCAGCGGACCGATGACGAAGCCGTTGAGCCCGAACACCGCCAGGCCGCCGAGGGTGGAGACCAGGATCAGGTAGTCGGGCATCCGGGTGTCCTTGCCCACCAGGATCGGCCGCAGCAGATTGTCCACCAGGCCGATCACCAGCACGCCGAAGGCGGTCAGCACCACGCCCTGCCAGATCGCTCCGGTGAGCAGGAAGTACAGCGCCACCGGCGCCCAGACGATCCCCGCCCCCACCGCCGGCAGCAATGACAGGAACGCCATCAGCACGGCCCAGACCAGCGCGCTGGGGATGCCCAGCACCCAGAAGATGAAGCCGCCCAAGGCGCCCTGGGTGATGGCCACCAGCAGGTTGCCCTTCACCGTGGCGCGCACCACCCGGTTGAATTTCAGTTGCAGGCGGCGCTTCTGCTGCTCCGGCAGGGGGACGGCCAGACGGACCCTGCGCGCCAGGTCCGCGCCTTCGCGCAGGAAGAAGAACAGTAGGTAGAGCATGATGCCGAAGCTCACCAGGAAGTCGAAGGTCCCCTGGCCGAAGCTGAAGGCCTGGCTGGCGAGGAACTGGCTGCCCTGGGTCGCCCACTTGCTGATCTTGTCGCGCAGGCCGTCCAGGTTGCCCAGGCCCATGTGGTCCAGGCCGTTCTGGGCGAAGGCCGGGAGCATGTCCTTGCCCCGTTCGAGGTAGCCGGCGATGTCCAGTTGCCCGCTTTCGATGCGTTGGTAGAGCGCGGCGCCTTCCTGCACCAGCAAGGTGCTGATGACGATCACCGGCAGGATGGCGATCAGCAAGCAGATCAGCAGGCTGATGGCGGCGGCCAGGTTGCGTCGCCGGCCGACACGCACCAGCAGGCTACGTTGCAACGGCGCGAACAGGATGCCGAGGATCACCGCCCAGAAGATCGCCCCGTAGTACGGCAGCAGGATCCACGCGAAAGCGACGCTCACCAGCGTCAGGAGCACGGCCAGGGCCTTGTTCTGCAAAGCGGTAGGGTTCATGGAGGTTCCTCGACTGTCCTGGACATTAGTGCGCAGGGCATCGGCAAAAGTGCCATCGCCGGCCGCTTGATCCAGGTCAATGCCGCAACGCGGCGCTGGCCTTAGCATCCGCGCCTTTTGCCCCGGTGCGCACATGACCTCACTCGCCAAGCCCGAACTGCTGGCTCCCGCCGGCACCCTCAAGACCCTGCGCTACGCCTTCGCCTATGGGGCCGACGCGGTCTACGCCGGCCAGCCGCGCTACAGTCTGCGGGTGCGCAACAATGAGTTCGACCACGCCAACCTGGCCCTGGGCATCCAGGAGGCCCATACCCTGGGCAAGCGCTTCTACGTGGTGGTGAACATCGCCCCGCACAACGCCAAGCTCAAGACCTTCCTCAAGGACTTGACACCGGTGGTCGAGATGGCGCCGGACGCGCTGATCATGTCCGACCCCGGGCTGATCATGCTGGTGCGCGAGCACTTCCCGCAGATGCCCATCCACCTGTCGGTGCAGGCCAACACGGTGAACTGGGCCAGTGTCGAGTTCTGGAAGCGCCTGGACCTGGGCCGGGTGATCCTGTCGCGCGAGCTGTCGCTGGAGGAAATCGAAGAGATCCGCCAGCAGGTACCGGACATGGAACTGGAAGTGTTCGTCCATGGCGCCCTGTGCATGGCCTATTCCGGGCGCTGTCTGCTGTCTGGCTACCTGAACCGCCGCGACGCCAACCAGGGCACCTGCACCAATGCCTGCCGCTGGAAATACCAGGCCACCGAGGCCACGCAGGACATCACCGGGGACATCGTCCGCGAGGTCGAACCGACCCTGGGCATCGGTGCCCCGACCGACCAGGTGTTCCTGCTCCAGGAGGGCAACCGCCCTGGCGACGCGATGCCTGCCTTCGAGGACGAGCACGGCACCTACATCATGAACGCCAAGGACCTGCGCGCCATCCAGCATGTGGAGCGCCTGACCCACATGGGCGTGCACTCGTTGAAGATCGAAGGCCGGACCAAGTCGCACTTCTATTGCGCCCGTGCCGTGCAGGCCTACCGCCAGGCGATCGACGACGCCGTGGCGGGACGCCCGTTCGACCGTAGCCTGATGGACAACCTCGAGTCCCTGGCCCAGCGCGGCTACACCGAAGGCTTCCTGCGGCGCCACGTGCACGACGAGTACCAGAACTACCAGCGCGGCAACTCGGTGTCCGAGCGCCAGCAGTTCGTCGGCGAACTGACCGGCCGGCGGGTGGAAGGCCTGGCGGAAGTCCAGGTGAAGAACCGCTTCGCCGTGGGCGACCACCTGGAGCTGATGACCCCGCGGGGCAACTACCACTTCGACCTGCATCGCCTGCACGGTCGCCAGCAGCAGGCGATCCAGGTGGCACCTGGCGATGGTCATGTGGTCTACCTGCCGATCCCCGAGCAGGTGCCGCTGGACTACGGCCTGCTGATACGCGACCTGGAAGGCGACGACACGGCTGCCTGACAGACTTGTCATGTCCACGTCACCTGGCTGACAGGCGCTGACAGCGAGGATACAGTGGCCTGATCCGCCTGAGCGCCCGCTTTTCCAAAGGAGTTTCACCATCATGCTGCGCAAACACCTGGTCACCCTCGGCCTGCTGGCCTTTACCGGCCTGGCCCAGGCCGCCGAGACCATCGACGTCTACCGCGACCCCAACTGCGGTTGCTGCAAGCTGTGGATCAGCCACCTGCGCGACAACGGCTTCACCGTCAACGACCATGTCGAGCCGAACATGAGCGCGGTCAAGCAGCGCCTGGGCGTCGCGCCACGCCTGGCCTCCTGCCACACCGGCGTGATCGACGGCAAGTTCATCGAGGGCCACGTGCCGGCCGAACAGGTGCGCTTGCTGGCCCGCCGCGACGACCTCAAGGGCCTCGCCGTGCCGGGCATGCCCATGGGCTCGCCGGGCATGGAGATGGGTGACCACAAGGATCCCTACCAGGTCATCGGCCTGACCCACGACGGCAAGGACGAAGTGGTGGCCACCTATTGATGCTCAGCCTCTGGGCGCTGTTTCTCAGCGCCTTCGGCGCCGCCACCCTGCTGCCACTGCAATCCGAGGCGGTGCTGGTGGGGCTGTTGCTGCGCCAGCCCGAGGCCCTGGCCACCCTGCTGCTGGTCGCCACCTTGGGCAACGTGCTGGGCTCGATCGTCAACTGGATGCTGGGCAGGGCCATCGAGCACCTGCGTGACCGTCGTTGGTTCCCCTTCAGCGCCACTCAGCTGGAGCGTGCGCAGCAGCGTTACCAGCGCTGGGGCCAGTGGTCGCTGCTGTTGAGCTGGATGCCGGTGATCGGCGATCCGCTGACCCTGATCGCCGGGATCATGCGCGAACCCTTCTGGCGCTTCGTGCTGCTGGTCACCCTGGCCAAGGGTGGGCGTTACCTGGTACTGGCCATGGTCACCCTGGGCTGGCTGCAAGGCCAGTGACACCTTGGCTGTTTCTGGTAGTCAAGACTGCTACAGTCGCCTATTCCTACATGGCCCTACACGGAGTGCCCCCATGCTGCGCGCAACCGCCCTGGCCTTGGCCTGCCTCGTTGGCAGCACGGCCATCGCCGCCGAATCGCCCACCTATGGTAAGCAGCTCGAAGGCTTCGCCTACCCTCACCCGCTCGAGCATTTCAACTTCAGGTCCCAGGGCCAGCCCCTGCAGATGGGCTACATGGACGTGCCGGCCAAGGGCAAGGCCAATGGCCGCAGCGTGGTGCTGATGCACGGCAAGAACTTCTGCGCCGCCACCTGGGAAACCACCATCGATGCCCTGAGCCAGGCCGGCTACCGGGTCATCGCCGCGGACCAGGTGGGCTTCTGCAGCGCCAGCAAGCCTGCGCACTACCAGTACAGCTTCCAGCAGTTGGCGCACAATACCCATGCACTGCTCGAACACCTGGGGGTGAAGCAGGCCATCGTCCTCGGGCATTCCACCGGCGGCATGCTCGCCACCCGCTACGCCCTGATGTACCCGCAACAGGTCGAGCGCCTGGCCCTGGTCAACCCCATCGGCCTGGAGGACTGGAAGGCCCTGGGCGTGCCCTACCGCACTGTCGATCAGTGGTACGAACGCGAGTTGCAGCTCAATGCCGAAGGTGTCCGCAACTACGAGCGCAACACCTACTACGCCGGGCGCTGGAAGCCAGAGTACGAGCGCTGGGTGCAGATGCTGGTGGGCCTGAACAAGGGCCCGGGGCATGAAGCCGTGGCGTGGAACTCGGCACTGATCTACGACATGATCTTCACCCAGCCGGTGTACCACGAGTTCAAGGACCTGCAGATGCCGACCCTGCTGCTGATCGGCGACCAGGACACCACGGCCATCGGCAGCGACATCGCCCCGCCCGAGGTCAAGGCGCGCCTGGGCAGGTACAAGGAACTGGGGCCGCGGGTCGCCGGGCTGATTCCCCAAGGCCAGCTGGTGACCTTCGAAGGCCTGGGGCATGCACCGCAGATCGAGGAACCCGAGCGTTTCCACCAGGCGCTGATCGGCTGGTTGCAGCGGTAGGCGTGTGGTGCGGGAACATACAGGCGATGGGCTGCAACGCAGCCCCAATGTCGCATGACTGAGGGGCATTGGCCCCTCGCCATCACTTCCAGACCAGCGCCTCGCTCCAGCCCAGTTCGGCGAAATCATCCGCCCGCAGGTCGGCTTCCTCTTCCAGGAAGAACTCATCCAGCTGCGGCGGGCGGACCGACGTGTCGCTGAGCATCGCATGCACCTGCCCACGGTGGTGGATCTGGTGCTCGAACACGTGCGCCAGCACACGCAGGCGCGGCTCACGCTGCAGACGGTCCGGGCGCACGATGCTCACGTAGCGGTGCAACTGGTCATCGCGCAATTGCTGGCAATAGGCGATCAGCCGATGGTCGGCCTGGGCCTGCTCGGCATACAGGTCGGCGCAGGTGGCGAACGGCTGCTCGGGCTCGAAAAAGCGCTCACCATCCGGGTCCGGCGCCTCGCCGCGCTGCTCGCACTCCAGCGCGTGCAGGTAGAACCAGTCTACCGTCAGCAGGTGGTTGAGGGTGGCCTTGATCGAGGGAAAGAAGCTGCAACGCGGGGCGACGAACTCGTCCTGGGTCAGTTGCAGGCAAGCCTTGTACAGGCGGTGGTTGGCCCAGCCGTTGTTGTAGGCCTGGGTCAGCAGATGATGCGACAGCGGCTCCATGGTCGGCTCCTTCAGGCGAAGCGTTGCAGTTGCATCTCCCGTAGTCGGCTCAGGGTCCGTTGGTACGGGAACGCCAGATACCCTTGAGTGTAGAGCGCTTCGAGCGGGACTTCGGCCTCCAGGTACAGGGCGACCCGACGGTCGTAGCATTCGTCGACCAGGGCGATGAAGCGCCGCACGCTGTCATCCTTGGGCGCCAGCGTCGGCAGCTCGCGGTCGCCCGCCTCGACTCGCCGGGCACCATCCTCGGTGCCCCGGGCGATGCGCCCGGCCCGCTGCGTGCCGCCCAGGGCCGGGATACCGTCCACCAGGATCGCCGCGAAGCGGTCGCACAAGGCCATGAACTCCATGGCCGCCAGAGGTTGTTCGCACAAGTCGGCGAAGCGGCACCAGATCGCCTGCGCGCTGCGTCGCACCACACGGACTTGCCGGGAGCCGACCTGCAAGGGCTGGTCGGTCCCCGCATCGGTCGGACTGAGTTGCTGGAACACCGCCTGCAGGGCACCGGGCTGGCCGGGCTCAGCGACCCAGTAGCGTTGGCGGACCGCACCGGGGTGCAAACGGTGGTCCTGCTCGCCGGCCACGGCCAGCACGCGCATGTGCCGCTCGATGGCGGCGATCGCCGGGAGAAAGCGCTCGCGGTTGAAGCCGTCGCGGTACAGCTGGTGTGGGGGTTGGTTGGAGGTGGCGACGATCACCACGCCCTGGTCGAACAGCACCTGGAACAGACGCCCCAGGATGATCGCATCGCCGATATCGCTGACGAACAGCTCGTCGAAGCACAGCACGCGGATCTGCCCGGCCAGTTCCCGGGCCAGCGCCTGCAACGGGTCGGCGGTGCCGTTGAGCTGGAACAGCCGCTGGTGGACCCAGGCCATGAAATGGTGGAAGTGCTGGCGCCGCGCCGCGACTTGCAGGCAGCGGTGAAACTGGTCCATGAGCCAGGTCTTGCCACGCCCGACCGGGCCCCAGAGGTAGACTCCCTGGGTGGATTCACCCCGGGTCAACGCCTCGAAGCAGGCCTGGAGCGCGTCCACTGCCAAGGCCTGGGCGGCATCGGGGACGAAACCCTGCGCATCGAGAGCCTGCTGGTAGAGGGTTCGGGGGTCGAGTGGCATGCCGTTGCACCCTGGGCAAAAGCGCCATGGTACGACATCCCGCCGGGTTCTGGCTGACAGGTGCCCCGGCCATTGCGTTGGCCAGGATGATCGCCGAGGGCCCAGCAATGACGAATCAGCCCTCCCTCAACCCCACCTTGAGCAGCGCCCCATCCGTGGCATCGGTCAGCACGTACAAGTAACCATCCGGCCCCACCCGCACGTCGCGGATACGCGCCTTGAGCTCGCCCAGCAAGCGTTCTTCATGAACGATCTTGTCGCCATCGAGCTGCAACCGGATCAGTTCCTGGCTCACCAGCGCGCCAATGAACAGGTTGTGGTCCCAGGCCCTGAAGGTCGGGCGGTCGTAGAACGCCATGCCACTGATGCCCGGCGACTTCTCCCAGACATGGTGCGGGTCCGTCATGCCCTCCACGTGCTTGCCCTTGGCCTCGGGGATCGGCAGCAGCGAATAGTTGATGCCGTGGGTGGCGATCGGCCAGCCATAGTTCTTGCCCGCATGCGGAATGTTGATCTCGTCGCCGCCCCGCGGACCATGCTCATGGGTCCAGAGCTCGCCCGTCCAGGGGTTGAGCGCTGCGCCCTGCTGGTTGCGGTGGCCGTACGACCAGATCTCGGAGCGTACGTTGGCCTGGCCGGCGAAGGGATTGTCCTTGGGTACTTCGCCGTCGGGCAGGATGCGTACGACCTTGCCCTGCAGCTTGTCCAGGTCCTGGGCGGTCGGGCGCTGGTTGTTTTCGCCCAGGGCGATGAACAGGTAGCCGTCGCGGTCGAACACCAGGCGCGAACCGAAATGATTGCCGTCGGACAGCTTGGGCTGCTGGCGGAAGATCACCGTGAAGTTCTCCAGACGCGCCAGGTCCTGGGACAACTGGCCGCGGCCAACTGCGGTGCCAGCCTTGCCATCGGCGCCTTCCTCGGCGTAGGACAGGTAGACGGTGCGGTCCTGGGCGAATTCCGGCGACAGCACCACGTCGAGCAAGCCACCCTGCCCTACGGCCCAGACCTTGGGCACACCCGCGAGGGGCGGGCCGACCTTGCCCTCGCGGCTGACGACCCGCAGGTTGCCCTGGCGTTCGGTGACCAGCATGTGCTGGCCATCGGGGAGAAAGGCCAGTGCCCAGGGGTTGCGCAGGCCGTCGGCGACTGTGCTGACGGTCAACTGCCCCTCCTCGCTGGGAAACTGCTGTTCGGCAGTGGCCTGGGCCAGCAGGGGCATCAGGGCGGCGACGGCCAGGGTGGTCAACCAGGTGCGTGGCGTCATGCGGGGGCTCCTTCCGGTGGGGCTTACGGCGCGCGTTGGCTGTCGCGCGGTGGCCGGGTGGGTTCCAGGTTGGGGGTCTGCTGTTCGCGGCGCAGGTTCTCGCCATTGCCGATGCCGCGGTTGTCCAGGGTCGGCGGGCGGGGGTTGGGCTGGGTCGATGGCCCACGCACCGGTGGCGTGGCCGGTACGCTGCCCTGGCGGCTGTTGGGGTTGGCGCGCTGGATCGGGCTGTTGTACGGGTTGTTCCTGTCAGCGGCGAGGAACAGCGGTTGCGGGAGTGGCGCAGCCGGCAGCGGCAGGCTCAGCAACAGGCCGATGGCCAGGCACGGTAATGTGGGATTCATGCTTCACCCCCTGTACGAAAAAGCGCGCTCAAGCGTTGGATAGCCTAAGGCGCTACAGGTTCGCGGCAAAAGTGCGAATGCGGATAGAGATGATTCGTGATGTTTCAGTATGGGCCCGAGAGGTCGCTTCACGCTCCATTCGCGACACAAGGCCGCCCCCACAGAAATAGCGCCGAACTTGAGGCTGTGGGAACGGGCTTGCCCGCGATTAGGCCCTGGGGGCTCACTCGTCGCTATCTACCTTGTGCCGAGCCGCATACAGGCACAGCATCTCCATGGCCAGCGTCGCCCCGGCCAGGGCGGTGATGTCGGCGTGGTCGTAGGCCGGCGCCACTTCCACCAGGTCCATGCCCACCAGGTTGATGCCCCGCAGGCCCCCCAGGATCTCCAGCGCCTGCACGGTGCTCAGGCCACCGCAGACCGGCGTGCCGGTGCCTGGCGCATAGGCTGGGTCCAGGCAGTCGATATCGAAGGTCAGGTACACCGGCCGCTCGCCAACCCGCTGGCGAATCGCCGCGACCACCGCCTCGGTACCCTGACGATGGACCTGGCGAGCGTCGAGGATGGCAAAACCCTGGCTGTCGTCGTTGGTGGTACGCAGGCCGATCTGCACCGAACTGGCCGGGTCCACCAGCCCCTCGCGGGCAGCGTGCCAGAACATGGTGCCGTGGTCGATGCGCTTGCCCTCCTCGTCCGGCCAGGTGTCACTGTGCGCATCGAAGTGGATCAGCGCCAGCGGCCCGTGGCGCCTGGCATGGGCCTTGAGCAGCGGGTAGCTGATGAAGTGGTCGCCACCGAGGGTGAGCATGGCGCAACCGGCCTCCAGGATACGCGAGGCATGCGCCTCGATGCTGTCGGGTACCGACTCGGGCCTGCCACTGTCGAAGGCGCAGTCGCCATAATCGATCACCGCCAGGTGGTCGAACGGGTCGAACGCCCAGGGCCAGTGCCGCTCCCAGGCCTGCTGTACCGAGGCGGCACGGATCGCCCGCGGCCCGAAACGCGCCCCGGGGCGGTTGCTGGTGGCGGTGTCGAAGGGGACACCGCTCACCACCACATCGACCCCGCGCAGGTCGCGGCTGTAGCGGCGCCGGGAAAAACTGGTGATACCGGCGTAGGTGCTTTCCGCGACGGTGCCGTAGAGGCTGTCACGGGTCATGGCCTGGTCGTTGTTCTGGGCGTGTTCCACGGTTGGGCTCCTGGTTGTCGTCATTGTTCACTGGCGGCTGCGAAACGCCGTCCACAGGCGATTGCGCTGGCGCAGGTCGGACAGCGCCATGCTGCGATCGCCATACAGGCGCTGGCGTACCTCGCTGGGCGGATAGATGTCCGGGTCGTTGCGTACGGCATCGTCCACCAGGGGCGTGGCGGCCTGGTTGGCGTTGGCGAAGAACAGCGTGTTGGTCAGCTCGGCCACCGATTCGGGGCGCAGCATGAAGGCGATGAGCGCGCGGGCAGCCTCCGGGTGCGGGGCATCCTTGGGAATGGCCAGGTTGTCCTGCCAGACCAGGGTGCCCTCCCGGGGGATCCGGTAGATCAGTTCGAACCCCTTGCCGGCACGACGCGCCTGGTCGGCCGCCATGGCGGCATCGCCATTGTAGGTGAGCGCCAGGCATACGCTGCCGTTGGCCAGGTCATTGATCTGCCGGCCGTTGGCCACGTAGCTGACCGAGGGTTGCAACTGGCGAAGCAGCGCCTGGGCCGCGTCGAGGTCCGCCTTTTCCTGGCTATAGGGGTCCTTGCCCAAGTAATGGAGGGCCAGGCCGATCACCTCCTGGGGCGAATCGGGCATGGCGATGCCACAGTCCTTGAGCCGGCTGGCGTTTTCGGGCTTGAACAGCAGGTCGAGGCTGTCCAGCGGCACCTCGTCGCCCAGGCGCTGGCGCACGGCCTCGACATTCACCCCCAGGCCGAGGGTGCCCCAGGTGTAGGGCAGCGCATAGAGGTTGCCGGGGTCGACCTCGGCCAGCTTGGCCAGCAGGTCCGGGTCGAGGTTGGCGTAGCCCGGCATGGCCTGTGCCTGCAGCGGCTGCAAGGCGTTGGCCTGGAGCGCCCGGGCCAGCACGGTGGACGACGGCACCACCACGTCATAGCCACTGCCGCCGGTCAGCAGCTTGGTTTCCAGCACCTCGGTGGTGTCGAAGGTGTCGTAGCGCACCTTGTAGCCACTCTCCTGCTCGAAGCGCTGGAGGGTCTGCGGGGCCACGTAGTCAGCCCAGCTGTACAGGTTGACGACCTTCTCTTCGGCCTGCAGCGGCAGGGCCAGAACCAGGGACAACAGGCATAACGAACGGCGCATGGTGGACACCTCGGCAATGGGTGGATGCCGACAGCATGCCAGTCGCGCTACATTGCAAGAATCGCAAGTTTGCAAAGCTGACATTCATCAGGAGCAATGTGATGCTCGGACAATTGCAAGACCCGGACCTGCACCTGCTGCGGCTGTTCGTCACTGTAGTCGAGGCCGGTGGCTTCAGTGCCGCCCAAGGTGTGCTGGGCTTGAGCCAGCCGAGCATCAGCCAGCAGATGGCGCGCCTGGAGACGCGCCTGGGCTATCGCTTGTGCAGCCGTGGCAAGAGTGGCTTTCGCCTGACCGAGAAGGGCGAGCGTTTGCTCGAGGCGACCCGTGGGCTGCTGGTACAGATCGAGCAGTTCCGCCAGCAGGCCAATGGCGTGGCCGGGCGGCTGCTGGGCACGCTGCGTATCGGCATGGCGGAGAACCAGGACAAGGTCATCACCCTGCGCCTGGCCGAGGCCATCGGGCGTTTTCGTCAGCGCGAGGAGTCGGTGCAGTTGGAGCTGATCAGCGCGCCGCCGGCGGAGCTTGAGCGCCTGCTGCTGGAGCAGCGCCTGGATTACGCCATCAGCTACTTTTCCGGCAACCAGGCGGCCTTCGACTACCAGCCGCTGTTCGAGGAAACCCAGCGCCTGTACTGCGGCAGGCAGCATCCGCTGTTCACCCAGGGGCAGGTGGACCGCCAGGCCCTGCTCGAGGCCGACCAGGTGCGCCACTCCTACCGCCTTCTCAAGGGTGGCGAACCCTTCATGAGCCAGCGCAGTTCGGCGCAGGCCGAGCAAATCGACAGCGTGCTGACCTTCATCCTGTCTGGCCGGCACATCGGCTACCTGCCCTGCCACTGCGCCGGGCCTTGGGAGGCGCAGGGGGCGTTGCGGGCGCTGGATCCGTCCCTGGATTTCGTCGTGCCTTTTACCCTCGCCCGTCACCGTGGCCGGGTGCCGGGTGAAGCGCAACAGGCGTTTGCCGAGGATTTGCTGGCAGCGTTCGCCTGTACAGCGTAGTTGGGGCGGCTTTGCAGCCCATCGCCGGCAAGCCCCACAGAGACCGCGCTGCACTTGAGGTCAGCGCCGAACCTGTAGGAGCGAGCTGGCCCTAAGTACCTGCACTCAGTAGGCCAGGCTCCAGGTCAGGGTGTAGGTGCGCCCGCGCCCCTGGTAGTCATAGAGGTAGGCCGGCCCATAGGTCGGTGAGTAGAACAGGGTCGCACGCTGCCCCCAGACGGTGCTGTACTGCTTGTCCAGCAGGTTCTGGATGCCCGCGCTGAACGTGCCGAAGCCAGTGTCCTGGCTGGCCAGCAGGTCGAAGGTCGTGTAGCCGTCGATCTCGTGGTCGGCATCGTCCTCGAGGGTGAAGGCATGGTTGGCCTGCAGGCGCGCGCTACGCCCCTCGCCCTTCCAGCCGACGAAGGCGGTGGACTTGGACAGCGACGCATAGCGGGCATCGCGCTTGATCCAGTCGCCATCGGCATCCTCTTCCTCCGACCGCACCAGGTGCAGCGTGCCACCGGCCTCCCAGCCGCTCTGGAAGTGGCGGGTCAAGGCGCCTTCGAAACCGAAGTCGCGGCTCTTCTTGTCATCCACATCGATGGCCAGGGTCTGGGCATCGAAGTTGATGACCTTGTCCGACCAGATGTAGTACAGCGCCGCCTGGGCATCCCAGTCCAGGTCCCCATAGCGCCAACCCAGCTCGACCTGGCGGCTCTTGATGCCCGCCAGCGGGTTGTCGGCCACGCTCAAGCCCGGCTTGCCGTAGTACTTGGCTGGGTCAGGCAGGTCAAAGCCCTCGCCATAGTTGGCCCACACCTGGTGGCCGTTCTTGAAGTCATAGATGGCACCGAGGTTGTACAGGTTGACCTGGTAGTCGTTGCTGCCACCGGGCACGTTCTTGAAGTCGCTGACATCCACATCCATCTGTTGGCGGCGCGCACCGCCGGAAAGGGTCAGGTTGTCGGTGGCATGCCAGTCCAGCTGGGCGTAGAGCGAGACGCCGTCCACCCGGTAGCTGGGGTAGCGCGGCGCCTTGCTGGCCTTGTCCAGGTCGAGGCCACCGCTCTCGGACGACGTTTGCGCATCGAACGTGGTCTGCTCGGCGTTGAAGCGCTCGCGGTCCAGGTCGACGCCATAGGTCAGCTTGAGCGTGTCCCACTGCTTGGCGAACAATGCCTTCAGGCTGCTGACCTCGAAGTTCTGCTGCGAGGCGGCGAAGTACACGCCACGCGATCCTGCCGGCGTGCCGGGGTTGTAGTAAGGGAACGGGTAGAAGTTGTCGTCTTCCTTGCGATACGAGGCCTGCAGGTAGAAGTCCTGGCCCAGCACATCGGTGTGGTGGTAGTTGGCGTTGAGCAGCAGGCGCCGGGTGCGCGGCTCGAGGTCCGAGGAATAGCCGCTGCGCAGTTCGGCATCCTCCAGGTCCGACGGCGCGTTGTGGTTCAGGTGCGGGAAATAGATGCCCGTGCTGCCGTGGTTGCCGGAATCGTAGTACTGGGCCAACAGGTCCAGGCTCTGTTCCTCGGTGAAGGTCAGGCCCAGGGTGCCGAGCACGTCGATGGTGCGGTTGTACTGCAGGTCGGTCTGGGTGTTGTCGATGAAGATCTGGTCGCCGCCGCCATCGTAGAAGGCCTCGTTCTGCTCCCCGGAAATCCCCAGGCGGGCGTTGACTCGGTCGTTGCCACCACTGATGGACTGTGCGACGCGGGTGGCCAGGTCGTCACTGTTGTTGAAACCGCTGCTGGCACCGAGCTGGGTCTCGAAACGCAGCGGACCCGGTTCGCCCTTCTTGGTGACGATGTTGATGATGCCGCCGGTGGCGCCGCCGCCATAGATGGCGCTGGCGCCGGAGAGCACCTCGACGCGCTCGACGTTGAACGGCGAAATGCTGTCGAACTGGCGCGATAGGCCACGGGAGCTGTTCTGGCTGACCCCGTCGATCATCACCAGCACGTTGCGTCCGCGCATGTTCTGGCCATAGTTGGTGCGCCCTTCCGGTGCCAGGTCTAGGCCCGGCACCAGCTTGCCGATGGCCTCCTTGAGGCTCACGCCGCTGTCGATCTGCTCGCGCAGCTGCTGCTGGTCGACCACCCAGACGGTACCGGGGATCTCGCTGATCGCCGTGCTGGTGCGCGAGGCCACGCTGACTTCGATAGGCTTGAGGCTGACGCTCTGCGGAGCGGCCTCGGCCTTGCGCAGGGTTACCGTACGGGCGTCGCTGAACTGCCAGCTCATGCCACTGCCGGCGAGCAACTGCTGCAACGCCTGCTCGATGCTGTAGCTACCCCGCAGCGCCGGGCTGCGCAGGCCGGCCACGTCGCTGGTGGTGTACAGCAGGTGCAGGCCCGCCTGGTCGGCGAAGCGGGTGAGCGCCTGGTCCAGGGATTGCGCTGGCAGGTTCAACTGGACCTGGCGAGCCTGCACCTGGGCATCGGCGGGCGCCGTCGCGGCCAACGCCTGCATGGGCCCAGCCAGGATGGCCAGTGCGCTGCAGGACAACAGGACAGGGTTGAAGCGGCCGCCGCGGCGGTGCAGGAGCTTGAGCGTAGCCTTCACGAATGAGCTTCCAGACAAGTCGTAAATGAGAATGGGTTGCTGATCAGTCCCACTACGACGTTCCAGCGCTCACGAACTTGCAGTCCGAAAGGCAAAAAAACTCAAACTTTTTTTCGCTCAGTGAACCACTGCCAACCACGGCAGGTAGGTGACCTTCAGCGCATAGCGCTGCTCCAGGGTGCGCAGCAAGGCCTGCGGGTCGTCCAGGTCGAACACGCCGCTGACCTCGAGCGCTGCCAGTTGGGTGTCGGGCAGCAGGATCCGCCCGTGCTGGTAGCGCTCCAGTTCGGCAAGCACCTGCCCCAAGGGCTTGCCATTGAAGATCAGCTTGCCACGCTGCCAGGCGGTCTGGGCCTGGGCATCCGGCGACACCGGCAGCGTCCTGCCGCCTACCGTAGCCTCGCCCTGAGCGAGCACCACGCGGCTGCCGCTGGCCTCGCGCCGCACGCTGAACACCGCTTCGCCACCCTGTACGGGCGCACCTGCCGTCTCGACCACGAACGGGCGAGGGTCAGGCGCCGTTTCGAACAACGCCTCGCCCGCTTCCAGCAGCACCCGGCGTTCACGCTCGTTGAACGCCACGGACAGCGCGCTGGCGCTGTTGAGGGTCACTCGCGAACCATCGGCCAGGGTGATGCTCTGCCGCTGGCCAATGCCGGTATGGTAGTCGGCCAGCCACACCGGCGCCTGCTGCCACCCGGTGTAGCCGGCCAAGGCCAGCACCACCGAAGCGGCGATACCGGCAAGCCAGCGGCGCTTGCGTGGTGCCGGGGCGGCTTCGAAAACCTGCGCACTCACCGTGTGACCGATATCCAGCCACAGCGCCTCGGCCTCCCTGGCCGCTTCGGCATGGGCCGGGCTCAGTCGGCACCAGCGCTGGTAGCGCGAGCGGTCGGCGGCGCTGGCGTTGCCCGAATGCAGCAATACCTGCCAGTCGAGGGCATCGTCGGACAGGTCGCTGAGCGGTTGCGGCGTGGGCATGGTGAGGGCGTCAGTCATGGTTGTGTTTGAGCCAGTCGCGGCAATGGCGCAACGCCTGGCCGATGTATTTTGCCACCATGCTCTCGGAAACGCCCAGCCGTTGTGCGATCTGCGCCTGGGTCAGGCCCTCGACGCGATTGAGCAGCAAGGCCTGGCGGGCATTGCTGGACAACTGCAGCAGGGCTTCGTCGAGCATCTGCAGGCGCTCGCTGGCCAGCAGCACGGCCTCCGGTGCCGGTGCTGGGCACGGCACCTCACCTGCGTCGTCGCTGCCCTCATGATTGGCCGCCAGGCGCTGTTCGCGTCGCAGAGCATCGATCGCCAGGTTGCCGGCGACCCGGAAGATGAAGCTGCGCGCATGCAGCACGGGGACGGCCTGCGCCTCGATCTTCACCAGCTTGAGGTAGGTCTCCTGGGCCACGTCGGCGGCACGCTGCCGGTCGCTCATGCGCCGGGTGAGAAACTGCAACAGGTCGTCGTAGTGCTCCTGGAAACTCGCCAGCAGACCAGACGCGGGAGACGTCAGCATGGAAGATGGATGGGCCAGTAAGAGAGATTATCGGGCGTTAATGAGAAACAGTATCTTTCATAAGGCCCGGTACTTTCAACGCCGCCGTGCATTTGCCACACTGCCAACTCGCTTTCAACGCCAAGGCCCGCCTCCATGACTGCTCGCCCTGCCCGTTTCTGGCTGATCCTGCTGCTTGCCTGCGCCCTCAATGCCTGCGCCCTGTTCCAGCCCCGCGACCCGCTGAACATCAGCGTGATCGGCATCGAGCCGCTGCCGGGGCAGGAGCTGGAAATGCGCATGGCGGTGAAGATTCGCGTGCAGAACCCCAACGAAACGCCCGTCGACTTCAACGGCATCGCCCTCAACCTGGAGGTCAATGGCCAACCCCTGGCCGCTGGTGTCAGCGACCAGCAAGGGCACATCGGCCGCTACGACGAGGCCGTGATCGTGGTGCCGGTTAGCATCACCGCATTCGCCGTGCTGCGCCAGGCCTATGGCCTGAGCCGACTGGATTCGTTGCAGGGGCTACCTTACGTATTGCGCGGCAAGCTGGCCGGCGGCCCGCTGGGCACCGTGCGCTTCACCGACAAAGGCAAGCTCGACCTGCCGGAGGCTGGCTTGGCCAGGTAAGGCTACGGCGGGAAAGCGTTGCGGCGACCTTGCGTCCGCGCTCCTGCCCTGCCTATCGGCCGCTATCAACGATTGGCGCTGGCAGCCGCCATCATCTTGTTGACTTCGCTACGCACCATGTTGGCGTATTCGGGTGGCGACAGGGCGTCCAGTTCGGCGCGCACCCATTCGGCCCACTTGCCTTTGCGCCGGGGCTTCTCGGCGATCAAGCGGCCGGCCTCGCCCTTGGCCTTGCCGAGATTGTTTTGCCAGAGCTCGAACAGCCGAGCTTTCTCCGCCTCGATCTGCGCTCGTTCCTCGAAGCTTCTGTTGGCCAGATTGAAACTCATGGGATTACCTGCAACGTGAAAATGGACGCTATCTTACACCGTAGCGGCCGGTGGCCGGTACGCCGCTGCAACTTTCCCGAGGCACCGTTATCCATTGCTCTGACAACCCAGCGACGAGGACGTGTTATGGCCAGGAAAACCACTGCGCAAGCCGACAGCGAACAGATCAAGGACCAGGTGTTCAGCGAACTGCAGGCACTGATCGAGGAGTCCGAGCGGCTGCTCAACGACAGCGCCTCGCTGGTGGGCGAGGAAGCCGACACCCTGCGTGCCCAGATCAGCCTGAAGCTGCGCCAGGCCCAGCAGGCGACGAGCAAGCTGCGCGACAAGGCGCAACCGGTGGTGGAGGCCACCGAGGACTATATCGGCGGCCATCCGTGGCAGACCGTCGCGATCAGTGCCGGGCTCGGCCTGGTGGTGGGCCTGCTGCTGGGACGGCGTCACTGATGTCCTAGGGGTCAGGCTGCCTGCAGTGGAACACCGCTGTGAAAGCGGAACTCCTGGTCAGGGGAGCGGATCAGTTCGGCTTCCGCTTCACGCACCTGCTCCACGACACGGGCGATGTCTGCCGCGTCTCCATACTGGTGGGCGAGCTTCAGGTAGCCCTGGTAGTGACGGGCTTCGCTTTTCAACAGACCGTGGTAGAAGGTACCCAACTCCTCGTCCAGGTGCGGCACCAGGGCGGCGAAGCGCTCGCAACTGCGGGCCTCGATGAAGGCACCGACCACCAGGGTATCGATCAGCTTGACCGGTTCATGGGCGCGCACCAGACGCCGCAGGCCGGAAGCGTAGCGCCCCGCCGAGACCGGTCGTAGGGTGATGCCACGACGCTTCATCAGGCGCAGCACCTGCTCGTGGTGCACCAGTTCCTCACGGGCCAGGCGCGACATCATGTTGATCAGGTCAAGGTGGGTGTTGTACTTGGCGATCAGGCTCAAGGCCGTGCTGGCCGCCTTGAATTCGCAGTTCTTGTGATCGATCAACAGGGTTTCCTGGTCGGCGAGCGCTGCCTCGATCCAGGCATCAGGGGTACGGCAGCCCAGGAAGGCGTCGATTTCGGGAATCAGGGACATAAACTCACAGCTACACAGGCCAACGGCAGAACCGGCGATTATACCGGGGGCGGCGCCGATCGCCAGCAGCTATGCTTGATGCATGTCAAGCAGCACCGTGCGGGACGCCGACTATAGTCAGACATTGGCCGTCTTTTCCCAAGGGAGCCCTGCCCATGCAAGCCGTCCGCAGCATCCTCGTCGTTCTCGATCCCGAGCATGCCCATAGCCGGGCCCTGACCCGGGCCAAGCTCATTGCGGGTGTGACCGGTGCACGTCTGCACCTGCTGATGTGCGACAAGAAACAGGACCACAGTGCCCTGCTCAGCCTGCTCGCCAGCCAGTTGCATGACGACGGTTACGATAACGTCACCCAGGAACAGGCGTGGCATGACAGCCTGTACGAATCGATCATCGCCGTACAGCAGGCCGAAGGTTGCGAACTGGTGATCAAGGAGCATCGTCCGGACAATCCGTTGCGCAAGGCCCTGCTGACGCCCGGCGACTGGAAACTGCTGCGCTATTGCCCGTGTGCGGTGCTGATGGTCAAGAGCGAGCGCCCCTGGACCGGTGGCGTGATCCTGGCGGCAGTGGATGTGGGCAACAACGATGAAGACCACCGCCGCTTGCATGCCAGCATCATCGACCACGGTCATGCCATCGCCACCCTGGCCAAGGGTGAGCTGCACGTGGCCACTGCTCATCCTTCTCCCATGCTGTCGGCGTCAGACCCGACCTACCAACTCTCGGAAACCATCGAGCAGCGTTACCGCGAAGCCTGCACGGCCTTCCAGGCCGAATATGGCATTGACGATGAACACCTGCATATCGCCGAAGGGCCAGCGGACGTGCTGATTCCCTATAGCGAGAAGGCACTGGATGCGGTGGTGACCATCATCGGTACCGTGGGCCGGACAGGCATTTCCGGTGCCTTGATCGGCAATACGTCGGAGGTGGTGCTCGACTCTCTGGAAGGGGATGTACTGGTCCTCAAGAGTGAAGAGGCGAGCGCACACCTGGCGGAGCTGGCTCGGGGGTGAGTGCCCTTGATATGTCGCCAGTGGGGCCGCTTCGCGCCCCATCGCCGGCAAGCCGGCTCCCACAGGGATGGCGCTGGCTTGCAGGTCTGCGCTGTACCTGTGGGAGCTGGCTTGCCAGCGATGGGGCCACCGCCAATCCCCAGCCCAGCGCCAGAAAGACAAAACCCCTACCTGCTCGCGCAGATAGGGGTTTTGCGAAATGAATCTTGACGATGACCTACTCTCACATGGGGAAACCCCACACTACCATCGGCGATGCATCGTTTCACTGCTGAGTTCGGGATGGGATCAGGTGGTGCCAATGCTCTATGGTCGTCAAGAAATTCTGTTGCCAGAACATCCAGATGGACACTCCAGCCAATTCGGATACGTGATCTTTGTGGTTGCGAACTTTCGGCCTTGCGTCTTCACCACCGCAATCCGCTGCACGCAAATTGCTTGGGTGTTATATGGTCAAGCCTCACGGGCAATTAGTATCGGTTAGCTCAACGCCTCACAGCGCTTACACACCCGACCTATCAACGTCGTAGTCTTCGACGGCCCTTCAGGGGGTTCAAGACCCCAGTGAGATCTCATCTTGAGGCGAGTTTCCCGCTTAGATGCTTTCAGCGGTTATCTCTTCCGAACATAGCTACCCGGCAGTGCCACTGGCGTGACAACCGGAACACCAGAGGTTCGTCCACTCCGGTCCTCTCGTACTAGGAGCAGCCCCTCTCAAATCTCAAACGTCCACGGCAGATAGGGACCGAACTGTCTCACGACGTTCTAAACCCAGCTCGCGTACCACTTTAAATGGCGAACAGCCATACCCTTGGGACCGGCTTCAGCCCCAGGATGTGATGAGCCGACATCGAGGTGCCAAACACCGCCGTCGATATGAACTCTTGGGCGGTATCAGCCTGTTATCCCCGGAGTACCTTTTATCCGTTGAGCGATGGCCCTTCCATACAGAACCACCGGATCACTAAGACCTACTTTCGTACCTGCTCGACGTGTGGGTCTCGCAGTCAAGCGCGCTTTTGCCTTTATACTCTGCGACCGATTTCCGACCGGTCTGAGCGCACCTTCGTACTCCTCCGTTACTCTTTGGGAGGAGACCGCCCCAGTCAAACTACCCACCATACACTGTCCTCGATCCGGATCACGGACCTGAGTTAGAACCTCAAGGTTGCCAGGGTGGTATTTCAAGGATGGCTCCATGGGAACTGGCGTCCCCACTTCAAAGCCTCCCACCTATCCTACACAAGCAAGCTCAAAGTCCAGTGCAAAGCTATAGTAAAGGTTCACGGGGTCTTTCCGTCTAGCCGCGGATACACTGCATCTTCACAGCGATTTCAATTTCACTGAGTCTCGGGTGGAGACAGCGCCGCCATCGTTACGCCATTCGTGCAGGTCGGAACTTACCCGACAAGGAATTTCGCTACCTTAGGACCGTTATAGTTACGGCCGCCGTTTACCGGGGCTTCGATCAAGAGCTTCGCTTGCGCTAACCCCATCAATTAACCTTCCGGCACCGGGCAGGCGTCACACCCTATACGTCCACTTTCGTGTTTGCAGAGTGCTGTGTTTTTAATAAACAGTCGCAGCGGCCTGGTATCTTCGACCGACATGGGCTTACGGAGCAAGTCCTTCACCCTCGCCGGCGCACCTTCTCCCGAAGTTACGGTGCCATTTTGCCTAGTTCCTTCACCCGAGTTCTCTCAAGCGCCTTGGTATTCTCTACCCGACCACCTGTGTCGGTTTGGGGTACGGTTCCCGGTTATCTGAAGCTTAGGAGCTTTTCTTGGAAGCATGGCATCAACCACTTCGCGCTCTAAAGAGCACTCGTCATCAGCTCTCGGCCTTGAGATCCCGGATTTGCCTAAGATCTCGGCCTACCACCTTAAACTTGGACAACCAACGCCAAGCTGGCCTAGCCTTCTCCGTCCCTCCATCGCAATAACCGGAAGTACAGGAATATTAACCTGTTTTCCATCGACTACGCTTTTCAGCCTCGCCTTAGGGACCGACTAACCCTGCGTCGATTAACGTTGCGCAGGAAACCTTGGTCTTTCGGCGTGGATGTTTTTCACACCCATTGTCGTTACTCATGTCAGCATTCGCACTTCTGATACCTCCAGCAAGCTTCTCAACTCACCTTCACAGGCTTACAGAACGCTCCTCTACCGCGTCACCTAAGTGACACCCGTAGCTTCGGTGCATGGTTTGAGCCCCGTTACATCTTCCGCGCAGGCCGACTCGACTAGTGAGCTATTACGCTTTCTTTAAAGGATGGCTGCTTCTAAGCCAACCTCCTAGCTGTCTAAGCCTTCCCACATCGTTTCCCACTTAACCATGACTTTGGGACCTTAGCTGACGGTCTGGGTTGTTTCCCTTTTCACGACGGACGTTAGCACCCGCCGTGTGTCTCC